>NZ_BTPT01000013.1:0-118911 GCF_054408565.1 Vallitalea sediminicola | reverse complement strand
ACTGTCATTATTATTGTCTTCTTTGGTATCAAGATTGATTGACATTTGTCCTGGTATTCCACCTGTGAATTCTTCTGCTACTAGTTTTCCGTCTGTGTCTCTACCTATTGCTATTTCTGTCTTGAGTTTGGCAGCAGGTATCAAGGTACATTTTGTCTGAAATGATACATTTGCTGTTCTTCTACTGGAACTAGGTTTTATGGAGAATTCTATTGTTATCTTTCTAGCTTTTTCTGCTGCTGTGTTTGGGTCTGCTATGTTGTCTAAGACTTTTTCAAATTCAACGTCGAATTGTTCAACTAATGCTCCTTGTGCCATCTTGGCAATGTTGAAGTAATCAATGTCACTCATGTTTTTCACCCTTTCTTATCTTTTTATTGTTAATTGCAATGCAATACTTAGATACTGATTCAAACTTTCATCTGTTCTGCTCTCAACTTTGCATTCATCTTAGTGACAAATGTTTTCCACTTTTTTCTTTCATGTATGTACTTCTTGATTTTCTTGATAGTCCATACTGATATGATTCCAATGATAATTCCTATGATGAAACCTCTACTATACAAAAGATTCAGCTCCTTCCTTCATTAAGTCTGTTATATCTATTTTCATGTATAAATACTGAAGATAATTTATTATGGTACTAAGCATGGAAAAACCGCCATCAGTGCTATCAAACTTTACATTGAATCTCTTAGTTGGGACTTCATTATTGTGCCACCCATTTTCATAGACTGTGAACTCCATTTCATTCACATGTCCGTAATAATTAATAAAAACGTCATATTCGCTTAGATTGTTTACCAGTAGAGTAATTCTCATAATCTCATTCATTATAAACATTTGTTTCATCAATTGATCATTCATAAAATAGCACCTTCCTTATCTATTTAATCTATGGTATAATTTCTTTAAGATATTTTATTTTAATGGCTCTTATATAAGGGCTTCTTTTTTTGTCTATTTCCTCTTATATAGCCTTTGTATATTAGTTTTCTGTTACATCTTTTTTCTATTTCCTTGACATTGACACCGTATGTATCCATAGTTACAAAATGCATTTTAAGAGCTGAATATACATCACCTACTTGTTCCTCTGCATCTAGTAATTCTTTATACTGTTCTTCGTTGAACTGTGATACATTGGTTTTGTTTTTGGTGATTTTCTTGATAACCATTAATGCCTTTATCATTTCACTGGCTTCTTCTATTAGACTGTCAATTACTATATGTGGATGTTTGTCTACGTTATTGAGTAGTGGTACATTGAAGAATTCTGTATTTCTTTCATAGGTGTATTCAGCAATAATGGATGGTGAACCTAACTCATTGGCAAGAGCCATAATAATATCATCTGGCATATTTCTTTCTTTTCTCTCGTATGCCCCATATGTACTAGGTGCGACTCCAATCTTCACTGCTATTTCATTCTGATTCAACCCTAGCTGCTCTCTTGTAGATTTGATGATGTCTACAACACACATCACATGACAACTCCTCTCAATTTTGGATAATTCTTGACCTTACCTGATTTCTTATGTACGATAACAAACGAATCAGCACAATCCTTGACTACTAACCAGTTACTATGATTTAGTTTCTTATTTCCTATCAGCATCTTTTGTCTTCTGGTTGGTCTTTTACCATGTTTCAAAAAAATCATCTCCCTTTTTATATACTCATATAGTAAAAAATCACTTATAAAACTACATACTGTGTAACTTAAGCTATTTCTTTACTACAGGTTATATTGATATAATAAGTACAAGTTAAATCACTTCTTAAATATGTATCAAAACACTATTCACTTCTTAAATCACATCTTATTACCACATGAAGTACAATAATTATCTTCATCTTGGCAGAACCTATAACCACACTTCTTACACTTGATGAACTTTGGTTGCTTACTAGGGTCTGCCATTATTTCTTTCACCTTTGATAAGATTGTCTTTACTTCTTGGTCTGTATATTCATCTTGTATCAATGTAAATACGATAAAATCAACACTACTTTTAATATCATCATCCAACTTGTGTTGCTCCTTCTCAGCTTCTTTGATACTACTTTGTAGTTCTTCTAGATTTTCTTTCATTGTTGTATAGATATGAAACACATATAACCCTCTGTATGCTCCGTATTTATTAGGAATGTCTAATGATGGTTGTAAAAGTGTCTCAGCATACTTAAGCATCTTGGTATAGAGATTCAACTTTTCATTGTTGGAGAAATTGCTTTCTTCCTTATCTGATCTGATTATTGAAGTATTCCATATCTCCATTGTGTATGCTACGTCTTTTGAAAGTGCTTCACTTACGTTAACCATCAATCTATCAATGTACTTTTCTAACATTTGTGCAATTTCTTTATAACTTTTCACTGTATTACCTCCTGCTCTTGGTTTACTATTTTCATTGCTAGATAATTACTTTAAGCTTGTCACTCTTCTTAGTCTCATTAATAGCTTGTACTAACTTTCTCTTCTGTGTTAACAATCGCCGATTATTCTGACTGACTAGATACCCACCAGAGTAATTAATCATATCGTCAATTCTACGTATACGCTCCCGATTATCACACCAAGCAAAGCAATTAGTTCCTATTTTCCTACTCATTGCAATACAACCATCTTTGGTGTTATTGGCGCAGTTAGAACAAGTTCTTGATTGCTCGTCCTTAGTTTTAACATTATTCACTAATTTGCTCCTTTCTATCTTTCTGGTTTTTTTAATAATCTTATGTATAATTATCCTTAGTATCTTTTTAGATATCCTAGATAAAACTTATATTAGAGTACTAACTGAAATCTTTTATAAACCTTTTATCTAGTAATTAATCCATCATCTATAAATTGTTTTTCTAACCTATTATGTAAATAATCTAATGCATCATACCATTGATGCTCTGGATAATTTTCTTTTACTACCTTTAATAATTGATCTGCGTAAAATTTACATAAAGCATCATTTATACGTTGAATACCTTCTTTCTCTTCCCCTTCTGGAAATTTACATACTACTTTAATTTCCGGTGGTTTTCTTGACATAAACAAACCCTCCTAAGTAACCTTTATAATTTATATGTATTACTAGTTGTCTAATATTGTAAGTATAAATAATTAATACTTTATAAATGAAATATTAGTCATAAAAGTTCCTTTACGACACATTAATATCCAAAAAAATTTTATCATCTTCTACATCTAATATTTTTTTTAGTTTAATTACAACTTGATAAGATGGATTCTTGTTACCTCTTTCAATATTACTATAAGAACTTCTATCAATACCCACTAAATTTGCAACTTGTAATTGAGTAAAATTCTTTCTTAATCTAGCGTCTTTTAATTCTTTTCTCATAATTTCACCTCCTCCCGTGTCAAAAAGGAACTTTCTTCAATTATAGTTCCCTTTCGACACATTGTCAATACTTTTATATATATTTGTGGATAATAGGAACAAAGAGTTTACTACAGACACATTTTTTACTATTATTAATGAAAGAGGTGTTGTATTTGAAAAATTTTAATGATATTATAAAATATTTAAGAGCTTCTAACAATATGACACAACAAGATTTAGCAAATCATCTTGGTGTAAGTAGGGCAACAATAGCAGGATATGAAACTAAAGGTAAACAACCTGATTACGAAAAATTAATTACATTATCGAAATTATTCAATGTTTCTGTCGATTATTTAATAGGTTCAGACACCAACGAAAAATCTAAGGAAATAACAAATAGTACGGAAAATCTTTCTATGAAAATTCATAATTTGTTAATTGAAAAAGGTATTATAACAAAAGATGAAGAATTAACAGAGGAAAAAATTGAATGGCTTCAAAAATTAATAGGACATGCTATTGATTTAAGTAAATTATAAATTCCACTAAAAAAATTCAAGCTCAATAACATTATAATCTGACACTAAGCAGAGCTACATATGTAGTTCTGTTTTTATTTATAAAACTATAATAACAATTCAATATCATTATTACTTCAACCACAATTTAAAAAGTCATAAAATTATGAATGGAGGTATTATATATGTCAAAAGGCAAACATTTTACATTTAAAAGTGAACTTGATAAGAGTCTTCACACTTTGGAAGGAATACTTATTGGAATAGCAATAGATAAAATAATAACTAGGGATGAAATAAATGAATTAACTAATTGGTGTAGTCTTAATAGGGAATTTATAGATAGAAACCCCTTTAATGAACTAATCCCTTTTTTAGAAGAATCTATATCTGATAATGAATTAACTAATGATGAGATTCAAGATATTCTTTGGGTATGTAATAATTTTAAATCAGATAGTGTTTATTATGATATAGTAACTTCTGATATTCAAAAATTACATGGATTGATTCATGGAATACTATCAGACAACGTTATAACTAATGATGAAATATATAAATTTCAATATTGGCTAGAGGATAATAAACATTTAGCTGATACTTATCCTTATGATGAACTTTATAGTTTAGTTACATCCATTATATCAGATGGTAAAATTGATGAAGATGAACGTAAACAGTTAAAAATATTTTTAAGTGAATTTGTTGATACTACCGTTTCTTATAATATTAATCAAAAAGAAATTGATACATTAAAGGATAATATTAAAATAAATGGTATTTGCGTATTGAACCCTAGTGTAGTTATCCTTAATAATACTTTTTGTTTTACTGGTACATCATCTAGAACGAAAAGAAGTGAAATAAAAGAAATTATCGAATCACTAGGAGGAATTTTTAGTAACAGCGTAACTAAAAAAACAAGATATCTTGTAATTGGTGATGAAGGAAATCCTTGTTGGGCTTTTGCTTGTTATGGCAGAAAAGTTGAAAAAGCTGTAGCCAATCGTAAAGAAGGATTACCTATTCAAATTATACATGAAAACGATTTTTGGAAATATGTTGAGGATGTTAAAGTCGGTTGATTATCTTCCTTTTTATTATACTTTAATAAGATATATTGCTATTTTTAATATATTTGTACGAGTTAATCCACAATAAAAAAGTGTTATATGAATTCCCCTAATAGAACCATATAACACTATATTTTCGTTATTTAGAATCTTTCTATCTATTATTATTAATTATTAGCCTCCCATCCACTATCAAAAGCATCCTCGCCTGTACTATCTGTGTCTGTTTTTGAGTTGCAAGCACAACCACATGCGCAAGTTGCTTTCCCTTCTTCTTGTTTTGAATTGATTAATCCTTTTTTTGTTTTATTTAGCTCTTTCATAAATATCCTCCATATTAATATTATTTAATTTTAATAGCATCCCATTCATCAAGCTTATGTGGATAACTATTACTTATCATTGCATATGTCTTTAATAATTTCCTTAATGATTCTCTCTTATTTTTACAAAACTCTCTTTTTTTATCTATGCTGAATTTATTACTTTCATAAGCATGTTGATAACAAAGATTGCAATTAGCTATTGCAAAACAATTTTTACAATCAGAAAAAGATAAACTGCAATACTCGTCCACAATACGCTTAATCTGTAATAAATCAACTCCTGTTTTTATTGACCCAATAGATGGGACACCATGTACTCTTTCACATATTCTGTATACTCCATCTACTCCAACAAATATTTTTCTAACACCAGGAATACAACAGCCATTTGGAAAAAAGGTATTTCTATAACCCGAAAAAATATTTCTTTTATGCAACTTTGCTAATGGCTTATCAAAAATATCCTTTGCTAAGATACTTTCTTGAATCTTTTCATCTTTAACTGATAACATCCAATCATCTCTAAAACTAAGATTATTAGTATTGTGCTTAGGTTTTTCAATATATAATATATCAGAAATATTCATTAAAGAAACTCTTGCTCGTATTGAACTTGGAATCCAAGGTTCATCTTCCCATAGTTGTTCAAGATACTGAATCCAATCAAATGATGGTACAACCATGTTAATACTTATTTTATGCTGCATATTTGGTGGATAAGTATCTAAAAGAATTTTTAATCCATTAATTGTATCTGAATAACTTCCTCTACCATCTGGATATACACGATAATGATCATGGATATATTTAGGACCATCCAAACTTACAATAATAGAAAAACCATATTTTTTAAAGAAATCTGCCTTCTCTTTGTTCATAAGTGTAGCATTAGTTGTTAATGAAAATCTGATTTTTTTTGTACTGTTTTTTCTATTGGCTAATGTAACAGCTTTCTTTATTTTATCAAACGCACACAAAGGCTCTCCACCATAAAAGCCAATAGATATTTCATCTAATCTATCACTATGACTAAATGCACTCTCCACAGTTTGTGTTAGTGTTTCATCATCTATTACCTTAGAAGTATGGTGTCTATGATCAATAAATCCTCCACCAAAAGTACAGTATTTACAGCGCAAATTGCATTGTTGAGTTATTTCTATAACAGTTCTTTCTCTTTCATGTAATATCTTATCAAAGATATTTTCCCACTTCATCCCAAATTCAAGACCTCTTGGAGCTATATTGCAAAATAATCCTTCATTTTGTAATTCTCTAAATTCGGATATTTCTTGAGGGTACATATTTGAAAGATTCTCTAATTTATCCCCATCCAAATATTTCTTAATAAGTTCACATTCTGTATTTTCTAAGTAAAATATTCTATTTGTATGCAGGTCTAATATAAAATTGTGTTTATCAGATTCAAACAGATATCCAAAGAGAAATGATGATTTATTTAAGGGTTTATCGGGAGTAATTCTATTACAACTCTTTATCATGAATAATTTCACTTCCTATGATTTTACTATATTCTAAGTATAACCTTAATACCAATCTTTATGCACATTAATCGTTGCTATAACCTCTTCCTTTATATGATTTAAGTACTATCGTTAACTATTTCTTTTCTGGTAATTCAATAAAATATATATACTATTAAAGGCTACAGTTCATCACTGTAGCCTTCTTCAATAAGTCTATCTAAAATGTCAATAATTATGTCTGATTTCATGTCATTCACTTCTTCATACTGTTGAAGTTCTTCTTGGATTATTTGTAATAGTTGTTTATTCAAATTCATTCCTCCATTGAAGATAGAGCTTCTAATGCTTGTTATTATATGAATAAACATTCAACTAATATTTAATTATTATTATGTATATTACTCTGCCCTACCCCCATACTAAATAATTCTTTAATATGAATTTATTATAATATACATTTGGTTGCTTTGGAGCAACCATTTAATATTTTACTAAATCATTAAGGGATATTTTTAGTGCTGTAGCTAATTTACAGACAGTAAATATATTCGGATAATATGTTTTATTATTTTCAATTCTAGATATCACAGAACGATTAATCTCTGATATTCTTTCTAAATCTCTTATTGATAAATCTTTTTTTAGCCTATATTCCTTGATTAATATCTCCAATGTCAAGTCACATCCGTTATATATTGTGTTCATAATTATACTAATTATATATTACGGATTCCATTAAAATATAAAATAATGGCTAAGAAAATATGTGGTCACAAATACGTGACAAGAAACTTTACCATAAAATAGTACAACATACTTAACGTACAAAAAATAAAGCCTATCACATATGATAAGCTTTATTTCAACGTTCATAACTATCAAGTATTTTTTGTTATCTTTTATAACATACTTGTTGATTATTTAGTAAGTTATTATAGTAACGATATTAATCTGTTGTTGATAACCATACTTCATCAAGTTTTTTATTATTATGATAAAATTTAATCACTACGTGATTTGCATTTTTTGGAACAACATCATAAAATTCTATGGTTGATGTATCTTTTTTGATATATGTTTCTGTATCAATATATTCATTATGAAGATCATAATATTTTAGTACAACTTCAAAATTCTCATCATCATTATCTGAATACATTGCAGCACCTACTTTTCCAGTATTACTATTATATCCCACCGCATAATATGTAATACCGTCTTTAACTGCTGCATTTGCTGTTAAGCTAAATGTAAATAATAAGCATACAGCCATCATTAAACTTATAACTTGTTTTTTCATATATATTCTCTCCTTCTTATTTAATTTGTTAGCACATTATAATAATAATTCTTTATGAGTAAATTATATTAATACAATTAATAAATTTATAGATATTTCTTATTATTATATGTTTAATATATCTTGCAAGATGAGTATATTATACTCCCAATATGTTTTTTTCAAAATAGTTATTATTCTTTTTCTTTTATTATTAATTTTTATATAATTAACCTTAATTTATTTAGGAATTAGTATAATTTAGATTGTATATTAACCCTTGGTAATAAATGATTAATTCAATTTTCTACAAAAGTAAAGCCTATTAAATTAAATGATAGACTTAAATAATATACTTATTAATTTGTTTTTTTATTGACATTACATCTAATAAATCTATTCCTTCATCTATAAGTAGGGATTTATCTTTTTAACTCTGCTATATTATTATTAGTTAGAATTACTATCATCTAAATATAATTTCATTAAGTTAGTATACTTTTATTAATATCTCTTTCAAATCACTTCCAGTAGATATTTTTCTTTTGAATATACCATTTATATGTATTACCAATTCTATCAAGATAATAAAAAACAGTAGATAATACAACCCAAGATATGTTATATTATAATTATTCGAAATATATTATCGGGGTGAATAATATGATAACTGGAATATACGTAAGGAAATCCAAATTCACTGGTAAAGGTGAATCTATACAAAATCAAATTCAACTATGTAAAGAATATGCTATCTCAAAAGGATATACTGTTGATGATAGCTTAATATATCACGATGAAGGTTTTTCAGGTGGTAATATTAATAGACCTGCTTTTCAGAAGATGATAAAAGATGTTAAAGCTAATAGATTTGATGTCTTAATATGTTATCGCTTGGATAGAATAAGTCGTTCTGTGGCTGATTTCTCTGATACTCTTGAAATGCTTAATAAATATGATGTATCATTTGTCTCTATAAAAGAACAGTTTGATACTACTACTCCAATGGGTCGTGCTATGATCTACATATCAAGTGTTTTTGCTCAGTTAGAAAGAGAAACAGCAGCTGAGAGAATAAAAGATAATATGCTATCACTGGCTGAAACTGGAAGATGGCTTGGTGGTATCACTCCAACTGGGTTTTACTCTGAAGCTATTGAATATATTGATAGAGATATGAAAGAACGTACAATGTATAAACTATCCCCTATAAAAGAAGAGTTGAATCTTGTTAAATTACTATATGATAAATACTTAGAATTCAAAAGTCTTGCCCGAGTAGAAACATACTGCTTACAAAACCATATCAAATCTAAGAAGAATAAAGACTTCAATAAGAATACAATAAGAGCGATACTAATTAATCCTGTTTATGCTATAGGAGATGAAGATACATATAATTATTTGTATAGTATAGGTTGTCAGATATTTTCTGATAAAGAGAAGTTCAATGGAAAACACGGTGTTATGGTGTATAACAAGACTATAGAGAAAAAGAATAGAAGTAATAAGCTACGTGATCCAAGTGAATGGATTGCAGCTCTTGGTAAGCATAAAGGTATCATTGAAGGTGAGAAATGGGTATTAACACAAAATATGTTGTTAAAGAATAGAGATAAGGCACCAAGACAGGGTACATCATCCGTTGGTCTTTTATCTGGTTTAATTCGCTGTAGTAAGTGTGGTCAGCCTATGCGTGTAAAACATGGACATATGAGAAAAGATGGTACCAAAAATTATTATTATGTATGTACATTGAAAGATACCTCTAGAAGTAATCGTTGTGATAATAATAACCTGAATGGTCCTTATGGTGATAGATTCGTTGTAGAACGTATAAAAGAGTTTTTTAATGCTCCTGATGGTCTATTAAGTGATGTTGAGGATAATAGAAATAATATAAACTCTCTCAAGAAAGAATTAGAGAAAGAACGTGAAAAAGTTAAGATACAGATTAATAATAATCAAAAATCTATTAATCATTTAGTTAAACAATTAGCTGATAATGAAAATAGTACAGCTTCTAAATACATAATTAAAGAGATTGAAGAACTAGATAAAAAAAATATAAAACTACAAAATGAGCTTAACACAGAATTATCACTAGCTAAATTAAATAATGAATTAATAAATATATCCATGCTTAATGAGTCAGCTACTGATTTTGTTAAATCAATAGATTCAGCTGATACTGAAGAAAAGAAGAAACTGCTACATAACGTAGTATCAAGTATATACTGGGATGGAGATAAAATAGAAGTTAACTTCTTTGGTAAAAAAAAACTAAATAATAAGGGCTATCCATACAATAAGCTTGATGCGTCTATTGGTATGGATAGCATTTTCTATACACCTAGCAGCATAAGTAGCCAGCCTAGTACCTTTATCTATATTAAAGGTACTAATTGCTTTTATTAAACCTATTGTTCCGATAGATATTAGATCATCCATATCCCTATCTGTAGTATTATATTTTTTAACTATATGAGCAACTAAGCGTAAATTCCTCTCAATTAAAATATTCCTCGCTTGCATATCTCCATCTTTACACTTAATTAAATATTCCCTTTCTTCAACACTTGATAATGGTTTAGGGAATGATTGAGATGTTGTAAAATAGAACCCTGGTAAAATGAATGTTAAAAAATTGAATAGCAAAACAAAAGCACCTCTAAATATGTATTCATAACAGTTTATGAATAAAATACTCAGAAAGTGCCTTTCCACTTAAAATTCTTTACTTTTTAATCTAATTATTGTGTTTTTCGGGAATTCTTTATCAATTTTAAACTTTATAACTTGTTTAGGATGTGGAGCACTCTCAACTAAATTGCCTTCTTCATTCCACATTTCTTTAACGGTAGTTACATAATTTTCACCATCTGTAGCCATAAACTCTACTTCATCTCCAACACAGAATTTATTTCTTTGTTGTATAGTAACTATATGATTGTCTATATCATATTCCAATACCTTGCCCACAAAAGTATAACTCCTTATATAGGTATTACTATTATATATCTGCTCTTTTTCATCTGGTTTATTATAATAAAAACCTGTTGTAAACTTTCTGTGAGTACATTTTTTGATTTCCTCTAAATAATGAGGAATATTATTTTTATACTTAGTTTCATCTTCAAAAAAATCATCAATAGCTTTTCTATATGTCCTTGTAACAGTTGCTACATATAATTGTGTTTTCATTCTACCTTCTATCTTAAAACTATTAACACCAGCATCAATAAGCTCAGGGACATATTCCAACATGCATAGGTCTTTTGAATTATATACATAAGTCCCTCTTTCATTTTCATAAACAGGCATATATTCATTAGGGCGTGTTTCTTCAACTAGATGATATTGCCATCTACAAGGATGAGTACATTCACCTTTATTAGCATCTCTACCAGCCATATAATTACTTAATAGACATCTTCCAGAATATGATATACACATAGCTCCATGCACAAAAGCTTCAATATCAAGAGTATCTGGACTGTTTTCCTTAATCTGCTTTATTTCTTTAAACGATAGTTCACGAGCAACAACTACTCTTTTAACACCAATGTTATGCCAGAAATTAACACTTTTATAATTAGTATTATTGGCTTGTGTGCTTAGATGCAACTCCATATCAGGCAACATTTCCTGGGCAATAGTTAAGATACCAGGATCAGCAATTATCATTCCATCTGGCTTTATCTCTTTTATTTCTTCTAAATACTCATAAACTTTATCAATATCCTCGTTATGAGCAATTATATTAGCTGTAACATAAACTTTAACATTATTTTTATGAGCAAATACAATACCTTCTTTCATCTGCTCCATAGAAAAGTTTTTTGCTTTTGCTCTTAACCCAAAATGTTGTCCTCCTATATATACTGCATCAGCACCATATAAAATAGCTACTTCTAGATTTTCTAAGCTTCCTGCAGGTATTAGTAATTCTGGTTTATTCAATGTTTGCCTCTCCTCTCAAGCTATATGTTAATTAAGTTATTATGATTTTTTATAACTAAGTGTTACTCCATCAGCAATAGGAAGTATTGACGTTTGAAAGTTCTTATTATGATTCAACTCCCATAAAAATTCTCTCATACGATTGTGTATTGTTCTTTGCCTTCTTGGAACACTAAATCTCGACTTTGCTACTGTACCATTTTGTAGAACATTATCACATATAAGTATACCACCATTTTTCAGTAATCTAAGACATTCTGGCAAAAAAGTTAAATACTGCCCTTTAGCAGCATCCATAAATATAATATCAAAAGTATTATCAATAGACGTTAGAATATCACCAGCATCCCCTTCTAATAATGTTATAACATCTTCTTTACCAGCTTTTCTTATATTTTCTTTTGCTTTCTCAATCATCTCTTCTGACCTCTCAATAGTGGTTATACAACCATTTGGATCAATAAAGTCACTCATGATGATTGAGGAATAAGCAACAGCAGTACCTATTTCCAGTACTTTACTAGGCTTATGTATTGCTAATATCCATTTTAATAAGTTCTTTACCTCTGATTTAATTATGGGAACATTATTATCAATGGCTTCGTTCCTTATTGTACGAATAATAGTATCATCCTCTGGTTCTATTGCCATTAGATAGTCTCTTATATATTGATAAGTTATTTCGCTCATTGTTAAACTCCTTATAGGACTAAATTTAAAAGGCTGTCTCAGAATACATTTACTTTATCTAGTAACTTTTATACGATAGACTCTGTTAATAATAAAATCCTTTATCGTTCTGTTTAAAAGGGTCTGTGCTATACCTTTCATAGCATAGCTTACCACCAAACAGAGTCTATCTTACTAGTATATTAACGTAAAATGTATTATGAGACAACCCTTTTTATTATATAGTAAAGTTCTTATTTATATTTATTGTGTAATTATACTTTTAATAAAATTCTTTTTGTAATTTACCTTTAACTTTATTATGAGCATTTAAAGTTTGATTAAATTCATGTTCTCCAGTCTCAGCATTTTTGAGAGAAAAATACAAATAATCACTCTCAGTTGGAAAAAGAGCTGCTTCTATTGAACGCTGACCTGGATTAGAAATAGGTCCAACAGGAAGACCCGTGTTCATATACGTATTGTATGGTGATTCTATTTCCAAATCTGAATATAACAATCTTTCCCTAGGTTTATCAAGAGCATACATAACTGTAGAACACATCTGTAGTTTCATAGGTTTTTTCAACCTATTATATATAATTCCAGAAACCACTTCTCTTTCTGAATCAACTCTTACTTCTCTTTCAATAATAGAAGCAATAGTTATTATATCATCTACGTCATAACCTAGTTCTTTTGCTTTTTCATAGTATTCATCTTTAAAAACTTTATCAAATTGTTTTAACATAATACTAACAATATCTTTAGCAGTTGCATCAGTATAGATCTCATAAGTAGATGGGAATAAATAACCTTGTAACTTCAAGTTTCTATCAGGTATTTCATTGATAAATCTATAATCATAAGATACATTATTCACAGCATCCAAAAATTCAGATTCTTTACATATATTTTCTTTAGACAGCTTTCTAGCTATTTGCGCAACTGTGTAACCTTCTGGTATAGTAAATTTTATTGTTTCTTTTTTTGCTCCTTGAGTGGTTAATATGTCAGCAATTTCTTCATCTGTCATTCCAGTATTCAATGTATAATCACCATACTGAAATTTATTCTCTTTACCTGAAAGCTTAGAGTAGAATATAAAATAATAAGTATTTTTAATTAATTCATTATCATGCAATATCTTTGCAATTTCTTTTGATGAAGTACCCTTTGGTACTTTTATGTCCACTGTTTTAACAACTATATCTTCAGCAGGAGTTTTAGCCATTAACTTATAAGAGTAATCATATACCCATCTTCCTGCAAAATATATAGTAAATACGGCCACAATCAATATTACAACTTTTGATAAAGCATGTAACCCTATAATTAAACCTTTTTTATTATTCATATTTTGTCACCTTTCTGGTTAACTCAATCCGTATCAAGTCTCAAGTATTATTATAGTTCATAAATGTATCATTAACGGATTTATTCAATGAATGAAATATTGAACTTAATTTCCTTAGCTATGAGATCATAAATCTCTTCAATCACCTTAGATAATTTGTTCTCAGCTTCTAGAAATTTCTTTACCTCTGGCAGTTCAATAATTTCATTATATTCTTTGTTAAGTTTCAACATATTTTCATAACATTCAAAAGAACCATCACCATATTCTATATGGATATTAAAAGACTTCTTCTTGTATTCATTAACATTTTGTTGTAACTGTGGATTAAATTCTATTACATTCTTGCAATTTTGATAATCAGTATATTCTTTCAAATGTTTTATTTTCTCAACATAAGTTTTTGTTTCTTTTATATAATCCACAAATTAGCATCCTCTCAATATCTAAATAAAAATATTTATTTTAATCTATCTTCATACAATCTAAACTTCCATTATAATAGGTAAAATCATAGGACTTCTTTTTGTTTGTGTCCATAGATAGTCTCTTAGAGCATCTCTAACAACACCTTTTATTTTAGACCAATCAGTTATTCTCTTCTTATTACATTGATCCAATGCTTCTTTAACAACTTTTCTAGCTTCTAGCATCAAATCTTCTGATTCTCTAACATACACAAATCCTCTTGATATTATATCAGGACCACACAATATTTGTCCAGTTTGTTTTTGCAAAGTAACAACAACTATTAATAATCCATCCTGTGAAAGTTTCTGTCTATCTCTTAAAACAATATTACCAACATCTCCAACTCCTAGACCATCAACTAGAATTTGTTCCGCAGGTACTTTACCAGTTACTTTACCGCCCTCTTTATTAATCTCTAAAACGTCTCCACTAGAAAGTATAAAAATATTATCTCTTTTCATACCAATACTTTCAGCTAATTCAGCGTGTTTAACTAGATGTCTATATTCGCCGTGTACAGGAACAAAATATCTTGGTTTAACTAAAGTATGAAGTAATTTTAGTTCTTCCTGTAAAGCATGTCCTGAAACATGAGTATCTTCGCAGACTACTTTAGCACCTTTTCTATATAATTCATTAATTACTTTAGAAACTGTTTTTTCATTTCCTGGAATTGGTTTAGAGCTAAATATTATTTTATCCCCTTCTTTTATCTCTATCTTTCTGTGTACAGATGAAGCCATTCTAGATAGGGCTGCCATTGCTTCGCCTTGGCTTCCAGTAGTAATAATAACTAACTGTCCATCTTTGTATTTATTAATGTCTTCTACACCAATCATCATTTTATCTGGTACTTTCAAATATCCTAATTCAATTGCTGTTTTAACTACATTTATCATGCTTCTTCCTTCAACAACAACTTTTCTATTGAATTTTTCTGCTGTCCAAATAATTTGTTGTACTCTATCAACATTAGAAGCAAAAGTAGCTACTATTATTCTCCTGTTTTCTGAATCTAAGAATATATCATCTAATGATTCTCCTACAGTCCTTTCAGACATAGTGTAGCCTTTTCTCTCAACATTAGTACTATCAGCCATAAATAAAAGTACACCTTTTCTACCTAATTCAGCGAATCTTTGTAGATTAATTGCTTCACCTCTAATTGGTGTATAGTCAATCTTAAAATCCCCTGAATGGATTACAACACCAACAGGTGTAGTTATAGCTAGTGCTACAGCATCTGCTATACTATGATTAGTTCTTATAAACTCAACTCTAAAAGAACCTAAAGTAATAAATTGACCAGGCATAATACATCTTCTTTTAACACTTTTCAACATATTATGTTCCTTTAATTTATTCTCAACTAACCCAATTGTCAATTTCGTACCATATATAGGCACATTAACATCACGAAGAACATATGGTAATGCTCCGATATGATCTTCATGCCCATGAGTTAGAACAATACCCTTTACCTTCTCTATGTTATCCTTTAGATATGTTACATCTGGGATTACTAAATCTATCCCTAGCATTTCGTCTTCTGGAAATGCTATACCGCAATCAACAACAATTATTTCATTGTTATATTCAAAAGCAGTAATATTCATACCTATTTGCTCAAGTCCGCCTAAAGGTATAATTTTAAGTTTTGCTTGTTTTTTTGTCAAACTGACACCTCCTAAATTAGTAAGATAATTTCTTTATTTACATCCAATCAGATTCTATTTCGAATGCTTAAAAGCAGAAGTTCCTATAGCATATAGCATAAGAAATTATCTTTTCGTGTTCAACTTAAAATGTTACAATTTTTGCATAGTCTAAAACTTCTTATTTTCTTACTAAATTTCGAATAATACGAAGATATCACTATGTACTACCTATTCAAATATTATATCCTTTAAATTAAACATTGCATTGAAAGATATATTTTTCACTTAAAAAATATATCTCACAATGTAAATCATCCCGTACATTGATAATTATTTACAGTTTCTACAAATACCATAAAATTTTACTTTGTGATTCGTAACTGTGAAATTATATTTTGATTCAAATCCAATTTCAATGGATTCCATTAAATCATCTTCCACTTCTATTACTTTACCACATCTTTCACAGATTAAATGATGGTGATGGTGATGGTGATTATCATCATTAAACTTACCAATTTCATACCTTATAAATCCATCGTCTAAGTTTAATTTATCTATTAATTTTAACTCATGCAAGAGTTGTATAGTCCTATATACAGTAGCTAGTCCGATTTCGGGGCACTTCTTCCTTACTATCTCGTAAATCTCCTCAGCAGTTAAATGATCGCCTTCATTATTTTGAAGTACATCTAACACAGTTCTTCTTTGGGTAGTAAGTTTAAATCCTTTTTCTTTCAACATTTTCTTAAAATCTTCACTGCTAACAGACACGTATATTCCCCCATACTCATTTTAATATACTTTTAATTTTATATAACATTTATTTAAGCATATATCTTCTCATAGTATAATTGTAGTTATTAATTAGTATACAATCAATATTAACATAAAATATAGATAATATAATTATAAATCTCTAACAACATTTTGTCAAATTTGGTGCTATATCTCTATATCAATATCTTCAACTAAATCCATTAGTTTTTCACTAATTGGTAACAGTTCATCGTCATCATCCACTATCTCATATATAACATCTTCGCCATCAATGCTAATTGCTTTTAACACATAAGCTGTCATATCATCCAATTCCAATTCATCTTTTTCTACAGCTAATAAATATGTCTCTTCATCATATTCTAAAGAACTTAAAATTGCAAACTCTACATCTTCACCAGTCTCTTCAAACGTAAATACAATAGTTTCCACAAAAAATCCACCTTTCAAATTATTAACAATTTATTTTTAGTTTATAACAATATATATCAAAATATTTTTATTCTTTATTTATTAATCACATTAATATATTCTATTAATTTCGTTGTAAATTGTCAAGATATCCTTGTAAAATAAAAACAGCTGCCATTTTATCTATAACTTTACTCTGTTTTTTTCTGCTTAAATCAGCTTCTAAGAGAGATCTTTTAGCTCCTATAGTACTTAATCTTTCATCCCATGTTTCTACAGGTATTGAAAATTCTTTCATTAATCTATTTTTAAAATATAAGGTCCTATCTACTCTTTCTCCAGATGTATTATTCATGTTTTTAGGAAGTCCTAATACTATCTTTTCTATATTATACTCATTTATAATGTCAACTAATCTTGCAATTGTTGATTTTAGATTATTTTCATCTTTTCTATTTATAGTTTCTATCCCTTGAGCAGTCCAACCAAAAGGATCACTTACTGCCACACCTAATGTTTTGCTACCATAATCCAAGCCTAAAATACGCATTTAATCACATCCAACTTTTCTTCTATTAAATTATACTAAAACGAAAATTCCAACCAACAAGAAAGTTTACTTGATACACATAAGAAACTACTTACTTATACACTTACTAACTTTCCAATAGGATAATAAAAGTGTGCATTTGCACACTTTTCATCAAGAATAGTATACTCAACTATTTATTTTAACTTTTATATTATACGACTACTTGCAATTATTGTCTATATAATTTTTTACCAATTCTTCTAATAGTTCATCTCTTTCAACTTTACTTATTAAACTTCTAGCATTTTTATGGCTAGTGATATAAGTAGGATCACCAGATAAAATGTAACCTACAATTTGAGAAATAGGGTTATATCCTTTCTCTGTAAGGGCTTCGTATACACTTACTATAATTTCTTTTGCGTCTTCTGGTTCTTTTTCAAATTTTTTAAAAAATTGAGTATTATTAATGCTTTTCACCCATATCACATCCTCACTTAAATTCTCTCGAATCTAGCCTTTTTTTATCCTATTATTTAAAAAAGCAATTATTTAACTCTACCCTTTATAAATAGTATTAGTTAATTATATATTAAATACTATTAATAATGACTTGCTTTTATGCAACTTAATTTAAAATATCGTACTTTCATATTCCTTATACTATATATTAATATATATGTAAGTAAAATACAATTAAAATTTGCTTTGTAATATTATTTTAATGTAGCGTTATTATATACTTCCAACTAGGTTTTCATCTTCAATTTTTATAATCTTAGTTGATAATTGTTTATTTTGTATATTATTATCACTGAATACTTTTACTTTTATATAATTATCTGTAAATCCATGGTAACATTTTTTACCATCCATTATATATTCTTCTTCATACAATACTTCAACCTCTTTATTAATAAAGCCCTTAAAAAATTTTTCTCTTATTTTACTTTGAACATTAGTTAATATATGACTTCTTTCAGTTTTTATCCTAGGATCTATTTGGTCGTTTCTCTCTGCAGCTTTGGTACCTTTTCTCATAGAGTATTTAAAAACATGTATTCCACTAAAACTTATTTTCCTGACAAAATCTAGAGTATTGTTAAATTCTTCATCCGTTTCTCCTGGAAAACCAACTATTATATCAGTTGTTATTGATGGATTATCATAGGTATTCCTTATTATTTCCACATTTTTATTAAAGTCCTCTGTAGTATACTTTCTATTCATTCTTTTTAAGGTTGCATCACAACCGCTTTGAAGTGACAAATGAAAATGCGGACATATTTTATTCAATTTTGAAATCTCTGAAATAAAATCATCTGTAATTAATGTAGGTTCTAACGACCCAAGTCTAATCCTCAATATTCCATCTATATCATTCAATATTACTAAAAGATCTACTAATGAAGTGTTATCTAAGTCTTTTCCATATGATGCTAGGTGTATACCTGTTAAAACAATTTCATGATATCCTTTACTCGCTAAAGTATTAACCTCTTTTATAATACTAGGTATTTCTCTACTTCTTATTCTTCCTCGTGTGTATGGAATAATACAATAAGAACAGAATTGATTACAACCATCTTGTATCTTAATATAAGCTCTTGTTTTATCATTTACTTTAGTGATTAGGATATCCTCGTATTCAGTTGTTTTTCCTATGTCTTCAACTACATTGATTTTATTTCCTTTATGCATATATTCTTCTACTAGAGAAACTATTTTATTTTTATTGTTACTACCGATTACTAAGTCTATATTATTATCTTTTATTAACTTGTCTTTTGCTATCTGAGCATAGCATCCTACTGCTATAATAATTGCCCCTTCATTATTATGTTTTGCTTTTGATAACATTTGCCTAGATTTTTTATCGGCAACATTAGTAACGGTACATGTATTAACAACATATATATCAGCAATATCTCTAAAATTCACTATCTCATATCCCGCTTTTTCAAACAATTCTTCCATAGCTTCAGTCTCGTACTGATTAACTTTGCAGCCGAGTGTATGTGTAGATACGAGTTTTTTACGCTTATATCTTTTAT
Source organism: Vallitalea sediminicola (assembly GCF_054408565.1). Taxonomy (NCBI): domain Bacteria; kingdom Bacillati; phylum Bacillota; class Clostridia; order Lachnospirales; family Vallitaleaceae; genus Vallitalea; species Vallitalea sediminicola. Next base: position 98,989 of record NZ_BTPT01000013.1, on the reverse strand, counting down.
AAAACTCTTCGTTACTTAATGATAAGTCAACTTTTTCTATGTTAATATCTTTCATAAGATTATTTCCTCCTGTTTTTGCCTAGATATAATCTATCACACAGTAGACAAGTAATCAACTTAAAATTTTTTTCTTCCTTATTAATGTACATATTGAAAATGTATTAAAAAACAATAAAAATAAAGCAGATAGTCTATTTGACTACCTGCCTATCAACACAATATTGCAATATGTTTTTTATGAAAATGCGAATCTGTTTTAAATATTTTCTAGGTATATTCTCCATTCTTTTTACATCACACCCAGTAAGATATGTAATTTCCATATTTAACAAATGTTTATATATAGCTTCCAAATTATAATCCTTAAAATGATCTGGGTGTTCTTTGATATCCTCTAGAATTTTTTTTGCTTCTATTTTTGAAGCAAGTAATTCAGTCATTATAATTCCTCCTGTCTCTTCCATGTATTACCAAGTGCATCTAGTAATATTATACACCCGAACATATGTTCTGTCTAGAAGGAAGTACTTTAACCATACTCATTCCTCCCAATTTAGTTTATATCAATACAAACACCCTCTAAATTAGGATTAATCTTAAATTGTTTTACTCAACCATAGATATTAGGTCATTGTATGCCCTTTACAAGTCACTCTCCTAATATAAGGTTTATTTAGTCCAGACTAGTAGCAAATAAACCAATAATCTTATGGAACTCAAATTATTGTTAATAACAGCTGTTATATATATTATACACCTTGGAATACTCCAATGATTACTGAATATAAAAGAAATATAGATAATGCTTTTGACCTCTTTCATGTTTATGAAAGTTTAAAGAACATTCTGCCTTTTATTCATCCATTAAGTCCTTAACTTTAACCCCTAAAACTTTTGCAATGTCTTCTAATGTTGAAACTCTAGGGGATTTTTTATAAGATTCTATTTCAGACAAATATCCATTAGAAATACCTATTTTTTTCGCAAGTTCTATTTGACTTAACCCTTGTTTTACCCTAAACTCTCTTATTAGTAATCGCATTAGGTCACCTCTAGTAGTCTACATGATGTCTATATAATATATTTCGTATGTTAGTATAGTAAAGTATAGTGGTAACATATGGTAATAAGCTTAACTAAAAGAGTCTACATCAATTATACTAGACTCTTTTAGTATTAACCTATTATTGCTGTGGTTTGTCTAGTGCTGTAGATTTAGCATAATAAAATGTAATTACCATCAAAACTATTTCAAAGACTTTATCTGTTGCAATTTTACCCATAATAGATAGAATAATAAATAATGTAGTAACAAGTAATGCTATAATCTTTCTGACCTCTAATAAAGCTGTTATTTTTTCTTTCATAAACTATTTACCTACCTTTCTTAATAAATTAACTACTACAGTTGCTAATTCTGCCCTAGTAACTAGTTGATCTGGCTTGAATATTCCATCTGGATAACCATTCATTAAACCATTCTCAATTGCTTCTATAATGTTATTCTTAGCCCAATGTTTATGTATATCTGTAGGAATATTAATGTTAAAAACATCAAAAAAAGCTTTACCGTATGTATCCTTGTAAAGCTTCACTAACCCTTCATCTATTTTGCTTCTATCAATAATCAAATTAGCTATAAATCGTCCACTGCCTTTAAAATGTCCATTTTTAGTAACTCCAAGAATTTCTAGCATTCTAAGAAATTCACTTTCTAATATTGTTGGACACCCAGCACTACAAGCAATATTTTTGTAATCATCATAAGGTCTAGAATGTACATTAATGCCAGATGATCTAGGATTCCCTTTGATTCTAACTACTGGAACTCCTTCGTTTCCTAGCCCAACCTCCATAGCAGGATATTTACCATGATGTAATGTACTATATACTTTATAAATACCAGCTTTTAATGTAGGTGTTGGAGTTCCAGTATTATATTTACCAATTCCCATTGGTATATCTGGTAAAGTACTGGCACAAGTAGTATAAAATAATTCTCCATCTTTTGTTATTACAGCAAATATAGCTCCCATTCTGCCTTTAGGGTGTAGTGTAATGTTCTTTGTCGCTTTACCTTTGTAAGTCCCTAAGCCTTCAAGCATCAATATAACATTTTTATTTCTAAGACTTGGATTCTTGATAATATAATTATTGTAGATTTTTAATATTTTTTCTTTCACTCAATCAACCCTTTCTATTTTATAACCCCTGCTACTATAGCTGTAGCAAGTGCTGTTGTTACTGCTGTTATTATTGTAGCAACAATTAAATCCCATCGTTTTATTGGTTTATCTTTTAACTCTTTTACATCATTCTTAACTTCTTTAATTTGTTCATCCTGTCCTGTTGTCTGCTTAGCTATTACAGCAATATTTTTATTCATATCATGTAAAATTTTTTGGTTTTCTTCTAATGTTTCTATTCTGTGCTGATTAGATTTACTTCGCTGTTCGTTTTCTTTTATGGCGGTTGCATGTTCAATACAATAATCACTCATTTAATTCCACCTTTCATATTAATAGGTATAATAAAAAGTCGGTATTAACCGACTTCAATAAATTTAGTTATTACGTATAAGTATCCTATTGCGCATTAAAAACTTACTAATAAATCTATATTTTCTATTACTTTTCCCGTTAATTTATCATTGACTAAGTTTTCTATGTGCTTGTCAATAATACTTTGAATAGTTTCGGTTGCCATTTCCACATTTCCTATTTGAAATGGGTCATACTTTTGCAGATACACAAGCAAACCATCTATATAAATTAAGTATACTTGTGCATTTTCTGATAATCCTTCTAATATTGTTTGTGAATCTATGCCATTAATAGTTGCCGATTTATTATAAACTTCTCCTCTAAAAATACTTCTTAATTCTGTTTTTAATTCTTCTTGATTAACGTTATTAAAATGACCTATTAATTCTGTTTTTTGTTCTGCTGTATGCTGTTTATAATAATCGGTTTCTTTGAATTGTAATTTAGTTATACTCATAAAAATCCCTCCTATAATTGTATATATCCAGTTACAGTATCATTTGATATGGTTTCAATAAATCCATTTGAAGCAACCTTGGTTTTTGTATTTGCCGGTATAAATTGATTATTAACAGTAGATACTTTATTTAATAATAATGTATTACCTGTGTTTATATATCCTATAAAGTTTGGAGATGGGTTATAGTCCTCGTTTGTATTTAATATAGAATTATATTGATATGTACAACCACCAAAAACATATATTTTATTATTTACTACACTTGATGTTAAATGTGACCTACCTGTAGGCATATTTACCTTTGTACTCCACGTATTAGTCGTTGGATTATATTCTTCATTGTTATCTAAGCCACCACGTCCACCAATAACATATATTTTATTATTCACTACACTTGATGTTAAGTTTGACCTAGCTCTAGGCATGTTTGCTTTTACACTGCGTGTATTTGTAGAGGGATTATATTCTTCATTTATTTGGAAACACGAAACACCACTAAATTCAGGTTCACCACCAAAAACATATATTTTATTATTTACTACGCTTGATGTTGAATTTAGTCTTCTTGACATAGCAGTTTTGTCGCTCCACGTATTAGTAGCTGGGGTATATTCTTTATTGGTAGAAAGGGCACTTGAACTACCATAACCACCAATAACATATATTTTATTATTTACTACACCTGATGTTGAATCACGTATAATTTCAGGTATATTTGCTTTACTGTTCCATGTATTAGTCGAAGGGTTGTACTCTTCATTTGCATAGTAAGCAGCAGTACTAGAACCATTACCACCAATAACATATATTTTATTATTTACTACACTTGATGTTAAACCTTGTCTAGCCGTAGGCATATTTGCTTTTACATTCCATGTATTAGTCGTTGGATTATATTCTTCATTTTTATCTAAGCCACCATTACCACCAATAACATATATTTTATTATTTACTACACTTGATGTTAAATCTGCCCTATTGGTGGGTATATTTGTTTTTGTACTCCAATATTCAATAAGTGTACGGGGTGTAACATTATTAAACTCTATCTTGCCCCCACCTCTAGGGGCTAATTGAAAAAAATCACTGCCACTATTATAGATAGCCTTATAGTACTTATTGGCTTCTATATCACCACTAGATAGTTGTTCCCCATCTTCATTTCTAAGCGATTTTACACCCAATCCATCAACATTAATAGTTGTATTCCATGTGTTATTAGCTGTAGCCTTAAACTCTACATACTGACCATCTGTAAGCATAAATCCTTGTTTAGTTACTGTTATTGCATTAGCTGAACCACCTACAGTTTTATACGCAATATCATTTACTTCGTTCGCAATATCAGCCATAGACGCACTAACTTCCTTAATACTGTTCTCCTGCTCCTTATACTTATTATCAATCTTATCCCAATTTTCGTTTAGTGATGTATCTATATTGAAAGTGCTTTTTCCATCTGTTTCAACATCGTACTTAAATAATGTCAAATTAGTTGTTTGTGTACTGATAATATCACCCTCTTTCTATATTAAATGCAAATTCTTCTATACTCTTACTTTGCCACTCTTCAACTGTCCATGTTTTTATATCCTCTATGAGCCAATATTTAAAAACATAGATCAAACCTAAATGTGCTGGTTTAATTTCATCTAATATGTCCAACAATCCTTCTAAATCATCTGGGATACCATGTGTACTATTAAAATCTAATTTAATCTTACCATTGGTAAAACTTATTGTTACTTGTCCGTTTTTCCAACTACTACATACTTTTTGTATCATATTAAGATTGACTTTACCATTTGCTTTCCATCTTGCTTCAATCTGGCTTCGTTTATCTTCTATATTATCCTTTGGATTAGTGTTAAATTCTAACTGTTTCTCAATAATATTTATTCCAAATAAAGACATAGAATCGAACCAGTATTCTTTTTCCAAGCTTTTAAGTTCTGCTTCTATGTTATCCAGATTTAACCCTACAGAAGTTAGCACCTCATTTACATATGGGTCATTTTTATAAAGTTTTGTTAGATTATTAATTAGTTCCTGCTTTATCATAGCATTATCACCTCTGTTAATACTGCAACTTCATTTAATAACAAAGAAATATTAGCAGTTTCTTCATTTATATATAATTCTGTCCAATCAATTATACCCTCTGTATTTAATATAATACTTCCTGTTTTTGCATAGCTTATATAATCTGCTTGATTATTATTAGTAAAAGCAATAGTCTTTAGATACTCTTTTACGCTATTACTAATGTTAGTTTTTATTTCATCATCTGAATAACCACTTTGTTTAGTTACTTTTATCTTTATTACAATATTTTTTTGAATTGCACTTTCTACGGTACAATGAGCTCCTATTGGTGCAACTCCTACTCCCTTTCCTTGGGGTAAATGTGTGATTTCATCTAGGGGGTCTATATATTCTTGTACCTTATTAACTAACTCTAAACTAGCTGGTAGCATATTAGAATTAATTATCACGACTTTAACAGTGTTATCACCATCCCATAATGGGAATACTCTAGCATTTCCAACTCCATCAACTTCTTTAGCCCATTGTAAATAGTGGAACTTATTACCCGATGTAGCTGGTTCTCTTAATGCACTATAATATCTAGCTCTTAGATGCTGGTCTGTTTCTTCTTCAAAACCATCATAACTAGCTTGTTCGTTAGTAACATTTGTAACACCAGCTATTGTTATAGGCATTTTAGTTATACTATTTGCTCCAACCATCCCTATAATGCCATCCTCTGTACATTCAACAATTATTTTACCGTTATTAGTTATTGTCTTAGTCTCAATACTTACAAATTGTATATTGTTTGGAGTAGAAAACAAATCACCTTTATTAATCCTTACTGCTCCATTAGTAATTAATGTTACTATTGATTTTGCTCTAGTAGAAAGATTACGTTCTATTCCTTTTCTTTGGAAAACATATTTAGTCAATTCATTTCCTTTCAAATTATCTACATCAATCTTACCTATCATATTATCAATTTTTTCATGTACTTTAGTTAATTCTATAGCAAAACTTCTTGTTAGATCAGCAAGTAAATATCCTGTAGATTTTTCGTAATCATCACTAATATTATTTAAAATCTCCTTACATATATCATCAGTTGTTTTCATCTTATACACCTATACAATCACCTCACTTTGTAAATTATTAGTATCTACTAGAGTAACATTAAACTTACATATCAGTTTGTTTTTACTCACCTGTATGTCAATACTATTTAAACTATCAATATACCTATGCTTAAGTATAGATTCTTTTATCTCTCTTTTTAATTCAGCTATAACAAAAGCATTAGGTTTTTGACCTATCAAATCTTTTATATTACAAAAAAAGTCTGTATCTTGGTATACTTTATATTCATTCTTATAGCTTTGTAATATTAATTCAATCCATTGATTTATAGCTTCACTTACTGTACATTCAACTAATTTACCATTTTCTAAAATATACTTATTTTCATTGTAATTAAATAAGAAACACCTACCTAACACTTTCATGTCAGTAGATGTCTCTATATTTACTGGGTTAATATTTATTTTTGGAAATATAGCCATATTTACACCACCTTATCAACTGCAAAATACTTTTGACCTTCTGTTTCTATAACCATTACTTTATCATTTATGATAATCTTATTAAGTTCTAAATAGGTCTGTATAGTTTTGGTTATATAAATATTACTGGGATAAAGTATAACATTTCCACTGTATATAGATAGTTCTAAAGGTGATATTTGGGTCACCCTTGCAATAATAGGTAAACTGTTATGACTCTTACCTTTCATTTCTTTACCCCATTCATTAGCCCAACTTTCCATCATAACACCTCCAAAGTTAGTCCAGCTTTCCATATACCATTGGTTAAGCTATTACTAACACTTTTGATAAGATAATTACCATGTATTTTAGTGATGGGTTCATCAATAATAATTCTTCTTCCACTTTTTAAGTCTATGTGCCCCAAGGTTTCTATTGATATATCGGATTGTATTTTATTTTGTAGTTTTAGTTGTTGTTTAGCTATGTTATATGATTTCACTCGTTCTTTATCGTCTACAGTAATCATATCTTGCAATAATCCATATTTAGCTATACTATTTGTATCTGATTCACTAGCCAATATATAAGTACTATTTTCATCTTGACTTGCTACAACAATTTTATTCTTCATATCCTCAATAGATTTAGCATTACTTGGATTACTGATCAGATTATTAATATCTACAATAGTACCATCACTTAATATCCAGCTAGGATTAATTAATTTATTAGCTTGTTCAGTTATATAAAGAGTATCTAATATCATTTCAACATAATATTTCATCCCTAATTCTTGTGTAGCTTTACCTAATATATCTGCTATCACATCTATTATTGTTTCATCTTTATATATCTTTGTAATTATTGTTGGTATGTAAGTTATATTATGCTTGATATCGTATTTATCTAATATTTTTTCAATACAACTACTAGCTGTATTATTATAGAATTGAATCAGTATATCATTATTTAGATACCATCCAAAGTCAATACAACTGTAGTTTATTGAATTTATACCATTGGTTTCAGTAACTATAATATATCTTGATATCTCTTTTCCATTGTAGTATCTACTAACAATATCTCCTACAGCAAGTATATTTATCTCTTTAAAATACTTTGTATCATTATAAACATAATCAAAAGTAAATGTTTCTGCTACTGTATCAATATCATCACTCCATGTTATGTTGTTCATATAATTAGTTATATCATACGGAGTTGATTCACTATATTTAGTTAAATAGAATTTATGCATTTAATTACCCCCTAAATGTTTTGAACTCCTTAATATCAAGCGTATATTGTATGTCACCAATTTTATCTGCATAATAAACAAAGTTTTCTATTGTTATTACTTTATTAAGATAATCTACATTTTCATTGTTTATGAAAGAGCACCTTAATAATTCTTTTTTGTTTCTTATACCATTAAAGAAGTTAACATATTCCCAGCCATTTATTTTATTTTTAGCAAAATAATACTCTTTTGTTGGGAAAAATGACTGTATAGATGTACTAAAAGGTGCTCTATTACCTAGTAATGTTATTGTACCAGTAGTTGTCACAAATTCTTCATTAGTCATTGTTCCATTTATTTCGGGCATATTAGGGGGTATTACTGGTAACTGCATAACCTTACTTCTATCTAATGTGCTAAAGTATATATCCATTCTATCCCACCTCTAAACTGTTATCGCTTTAGCTGTTTTAATCTTGTTCCATATGATGCAACCTACTTCATTAGCAAAACTTTCATTTCCTACCATATTACCTTGGACTATTACAGTTATATTTAGACCATCACTCTCTTTTCTGCCCTCTTCTCTAGCCATTTTTACAGATTCATCATGTGGATATATTTTTGTACCATTGGGGTACTGTTTTATTTCTCCACCACGTTCATCCGTTCTAGCTAATCCACCTTTAAAATAGTGAGTACCTAATGCAAATTCTGGAATCGGCTTGATGTTAAAACCAAACTCTTTACCACCTATACCTGGTATCCAATCTGGTGTTTTGAAATGTATTTTGTTGAGTCCTTTTGTCAGTCCATTAATACCTCTTATTACAAAGTTAATAGCAGATTTTAGTCCGTCTTTTATACCACCAAACACGTTACCGAAAAACTCTCCTACTGGTGCGAATGCATTTTTAATCCCTTCCCATAATTCAGATGCTTTGGCTTTTACTGTGTCCCAATTTTTAGCTAATAATATTCCTGCTCCCACAAGCAAACCAATTCCAGTTATTATTATTCCTATAGGATTTGCATTCATAGCTACATTAAGCGCCCATTGTGCTATAGCTGCCCCTTTTGTTACTAACGTAAATGCAAACATTACTCCTTTGTATGTTAACCATGCTCCTGCTATTCCAAGAACTAATGGTTTAATAGTCTCCCAATTCTTGGATATAAAATTAAAAGTATCTGTAGCAATGTCTAATACTTTTTTAATCGTATCCTTAACAAGGTTTAGAGCGTCTTTTAATGCTGGTAATACATTATCTTTTATCCTTTCTATTACTGGTTGTAAATCCTTTAATATTTTACCAGCTAATTCTAGAATTGAATCCCTTAATTTTAATATTTTGTTTTTAATATCTAATACAATAGGCTTTACTATATCAAACACTTTGATTGTAATATCTTTTAGTCTGAGTATTGTTTTTTTGATTTTTTGTATAGCGTTTTTAATTATATCTTTGATTCTATTAACTATTGGTGATATAACCTTTACTATGGCTTTAATTTTTCCTTTAACTTTGGGAAGGGTTGTCATAAACCATCCAGCAAATCTAGCTTGCAATGGAAGAATTCTTTTTCCTAGTTCTTCTTTCATATCGCCTAATGTGTTTGTTGTTTGCTGTATTTTCCCTTGGTCTGTACTAGCTAGCTCTTTGTTCATATCACCGACATTGTCTGTAATTACTTGTGCTAATACTTTAGCTTTCTCTTGTTCTGTTCCATATTTCAATACTTTTTCTTGTGCCTTGTTGAAACTAATACCAACTCTAGATAATGCTCCCACTTGACCGTTTAGAACTTTTCCCATTAAATTACCTACATTAACTGCATCTCCTTGTGTTGCATTATATCCTTTTTGTTGTGCTAGTAGATTATTCATGGCTGGTAATAATGTCTTAACGGTACCAGTCTGTTTAACAAACGTTCCCAACTGTTGTAATCCAGCAATTTGAACCTCGTCTCCAATAACTCCTAGTTGTTGCTGTGAGGAAGTTAATTTGTATATGGATTTGATTTGCTTGTCTGTTGCCCCTGTTCTTTGCTTCAAGACTGTTTTTAGTTTAGTCTCTGCTTCTATTTGTGCTCTTGCCAAATTTGCACTTTCTTTTCCTAGTTCTATCCCTTTTCTAATTCCTATATAAGCAGCTCCTAGACCTATAGCAGATTTTGCTATAGATTTGAAGTTATTTTTAGTGACCTTACCAAATTTCTTAACACTGTTACTAGTGTGTTTTAACTGATTGTTGAATTTTCTTGTATTATTACTAGTTTTCTTTATAGCTGGACTAAATTTATCTTTCAAATTAAGTACTGTACCTATGGTTTTGCTTGCCAATTCCTCACCCCCCTAATAAGGAGATGTGCTATTTCTCCTCTCCAAATATGGCTCTTAATTTTTCTGTATCATATTTGACTTGTTTTTCTTGTTCATACAGCATAGACTCAATTAGAAATAATTTCTCTGTATTTTTTAAATTAAGTAGATAATCCAGCGTGTGACCTCTAGATAGGTAATAGGAAACATATTCTAATTCTCCCCTATATTTTCCATTACCTCTGATTAGTTTTTTATCGTATCATCTATTTTTTCTTCTTCATCTAAACCGTAAAATGCTAATATTGAATTTAATATTTTATTCATCTCACCCAAATTATCGTTCAATATTGCCAATGGTAAAGAAAATGGGTCTTTTACTTCGTATACGTTCATTAATTCTTTACTATTTTGATTTATTATAGGACAACATTTGTAAACTAATTCACTATTAAGTCTAGTAGTCTCTATAGTATCAATATCATCCTGTTGAATCTTTTCTAGTAATTCAAGTATCTCTTTCAATGGTATTTTACGTATCTCTATGTCACCACTTAATTCAGAACAGTAATGCTTTTTTACCTGTAATTTGTCCAATTTACCTTGCTGTTTTCTTGCTATAATATCATTCAATGTTATTTTTTTATTCTTCGCCATATCATTATCCTCCTTATATAGTTGTTAAAACTTCATAATCTAATATAGTAAATGGTAACTCTTCCTCTATTTCATCTTTGCCCTCAAATTTACCTAATGTTAATTCAGTGAAAATGACATCTAAGCTATAACGTTCACTTTTCCCTGTATTCTTATCTTCTAATTTAGTTATGATATTGAATGTTGGTATATTACCTGTTTTTGCACCATCAGCTAATAATTTAACAAATTTAGAATTAACTTTTTGTAATGTTAAGCTTCCTTCACCAGCCCAACCAGTATACACTTTATCTGTATTATATGTACCAGCCAAAGAAACATCATTAAAATTCATAGATATTTTACTTTCAATACTTTTTAGATTAGCTAATAAGTCACCTTCCAACCAAACATGACCGTTTGCACCAACTAAATATCTATTTTTGTTTTTACTCATTTTTTCCACTTCCTCTCATTAATATTAATTATTCATTGTTATATTTAGTTGAATGTCTTTAACTGCAAATAATATCTTAACATTAGCATTTAGGAACATTTTATTTTTATATACGTTATTAATAACCTTTGTATCATCCCACTCTCTAGCATCTGGATTAATCATAATCCATTCATCCCTTTGAGAATTTACATCTATACTAGACTTATTATTGAAATTAGGGTCTAATATTTCATCAACTGATAACTCTTTAAAATAGTTATTAGTTGCAGAAATAACAATCATTTGTGTATCTAAACTGTTTTTTCTACCTATGTACATTTTAAATGTCTTAGTAAGGTCATCGTTGATTAAGTCTTGAACTTCTACAATTTCAATATATCTTTCATCATCTACTTTGTCCTTAAATTCTGTTAGAGAATTAATTCCTAATCCAATTTTTACAATGTTTTCATCCATAATTATAGGCATTTTCCCAGCTTCAATATCTTCTTGACTACTTGCTGTATTAATAACACTTTTTAAGTTATTTAATGGTAAATAGGTTGTGCCTTTTTCTACGTTTGCACCAGCTAATAATGATAATATAGTAGGAATAATATCTTTAGCTGTTTTAGAGTTTCTATCATCTTTAAAAACGGCTATCATATCTTTATTTATTTCTACAATTCCTTTATCTTTTGGTGCATTAGTAGGGTCTGTAATTACTGCCTTAAATGTATAGTGTTCTTCTCTTTCACCTTTAATCCATTCTGTTAACACATCTGTTTCAGCTTTTAATATTTCATGTCCACCTATCCAACCTGTTTTAAGACCTTTTAGTGTATCTAAATTATCACTTGTTAATGTAGCATCATCATCTATCCTCAATACATATACATTAGCAGGTGCTCCGATAAATGAGTCTTTAATATATACCCTATTTTCTTCTGTGTATTTTTCTTTTTCTGCATCAAATTCTTTAAGGTCTTTATATTGTTTAAGTGAAAATGTCTTATCTGTACCATCTTTGATAATTAGAATAACATTCCCTCGTTGGGAACGCTGTATAAATGTATTCGCTAATTGTCTAAAGCTAACGAATATATTTGGTAATGTTGTCATTTTATCCTTCCTTTCTATTTATTAATTTCTAGTTTTTCTAATGGATCATGTTTTGATGTATCCTCAATTAGTTCAATAGTGTGTAATTCAAAAGTTGCTATTAAATAACCCTGCTCCTTTTCAATACGAAAATTAACATTATTAACTGGAATAAAAAATCTATCATTTACTTTGATATCTTTTAACAAAATATCTTCTAGTAATATCTCCATCGCCATAATATCAATTCGACTACTATCTCTAGTTTCAGCGAAAAAAAAGAGTTCTACATCTAAAACTCTATCTTTACTATTTGAATTAGCCTGTTTAATTGTATTACTTGCATAATTGAGATAAAAACAAGCTCTTATTATTTTTTCTGTAATATCAGTACTTGAAAATTCAACATCGTTATATTTGGTATTACTTAATCCATTTATAACTGTTGTTTTTATTGCTTTGTATATATCATTAATGCTAATCACATAATCACCTATAACCCTTTCCTTATTAATTCGTCTACAAATTTACTACAATCATCCCAATAATTATCCTCAAATGACTTTTGAGCATCTTCAATAAAATTCCATCCTAAAACCCACCTTTCCGAACCATCCCTAGCTACATGATTCCATCCATCGTTAAGTAAATGAGCATGATGTGAATTATTATAAGCTCTAATAGCCAAATCTCTGCCTTTATATTTATAAACCTTACCTTTCTTGAAACCTTTTTTTAGATTTCCCGTAACAATTCCTAAACCTTTTGATTTAAACCTTTTTTTATTCTCTTTATTGAGTTTAGAACCCTCTTGGTTTAGAAATTTCTTGGATTCTCTAGGCATTACTGAATTAGCTAAATCAAGCATTTTTCTATCAAATTTATCCAGCTCCCCAAAGTCAAAACCATCTTTAGCCATGAATAACACCTCTATTCTTGTATTAATGTTGTAAAAACTTCTATATACTCATGATTAGTAAAGTCTGGATTCCAATAATCAACTTTATACTTAAGGTTATCAAAGAGAAAATACCAATCTTTCTGTATATCCTTAACAGTTAAGTACCTAAATATAAATTTAAATTTATGTTCATTATATTCTGTAGCTATATCTCTAGTTTTTACAGTTTTATTTCCAAGTGGTATTATTTTACTGAATGCAAATTTTATCAAACCTTCTTTTCTGGTGTTATCATCTAATTGGTCTTTTACATCAACCATACCATATATAAATACTTTATTATTTAATTTATATTTACTATTCATTAGCCACCTCATAATTACCATATTGCATCTGTAGAAGTATACTAGATATAATTGTCCTTATTCTTTCATTGTCTTTTGTCACAAAAGATTTATTGTCATAACAATCTTTTGCAATTACAAGAGCACATAACCTTGCTTTTCTTTTAAATCTATCATTAGCAATTTTTAAACTATAATCGTCTATTGCATCAATTAAATAGTCCTCTGCTGATTGAATTAATTCATCAATATACTTGTCATGTTCGTTATAATCAACAATTAAATATTGCTTGGTTTCCTCTAAGGTTAGTAACATAATTAATCACCACTCTTTTTAGGTGTTTTCTTTGGTGTTTTCTTTTTATTAGTTTTTTTTGTGGCAGTTTCATTATTACTACTTTCTTCATTAAATTTAACTTCTTGTATATATCCAAATTTAATGAGTTTATCAGCTATTTCTTTATTTATATTAGTTATATCTCCAACTTGCAAATCATAATTAACACCTTTACATCTTACTAATACCTTTACTTTCATTTAATTACCGCCTTCCTTAGTTTGAATAAATAAAGAAGGGATAGCTCCCTTCTAATTAACCAATTGTAATTTCTCCAAATACAACTGCATCTTCATCTACTTTCTTAACATCTTCTCTCGTAATAGCTCTAATTTCTGTTCTGTTTTTACCAAAAGCAGTACCACCAATAGCAGTAGCTAACAAAGATAATTGTTCCCTATCAAAGAGTGTGATAGCTTCTTTAAGCGACCCTATGATAATAGGTGCTTTCTTAGTTCCAGAATCATCTCTAGTTTTTATAGTTTTATTAGAATATACTTTAATAGGTATTTTACCAGCTAATAACTTTCGTGTTGGCTCTGTAGGATCTTTTTGCAATAAGTAATTTCCATCAGAATCTTTCATCTTATCAAGTTTATTAAAAGAGTCTTGATTCGTTACAGCTACAGACATATCACTAATAGATGGATCAAGTTGAACATTAATAATATCCTTTATATCATCTATAGCTGTAATAGCTGTTTTTGGCAATAAATTCAATATATCTACAATAAGCTTATTTCTCGTAGCTACTTGTTTTTTTGCAAGCCATTTATTTAGATGTGCTTTGATGTTTGCTTTATTATCTTTAAGTAAGTTGTTAGGCACTGGTAAAATACCGCCTCTATCTTTTATATCATAAGATATGTTAACAAATTGAGGTGAATCTGTTTCTCCAATGTCGTCTGTTTCTGTAAACTCTGCAAAAGGAGTATACTCTGCATCTTTTTCTATGTTCCTGCTCCCTGTTTTTGTATTAACAGGTTCTACATTGACTAATTCTTCAAGTGATTTCATTTGTCTTTTTAACTCTTTGATTTCTGTTCGTTGGTCTACTGGAATTAAATACCCTCCATCTTCTCCATTGTCTGAACTTAAAGCGTTATTAACTTCTACTAATAACTGTCTATCCTCTACATTAATAGGTTTTCCTGCTAACATATTATAAAATGCATTTTCATACTTTTTACTGTTGTCTATTTCAATAGTATTGTCTACCGGAACAACTTTACCCTTATCAATCTTATTTTCTATTTCTGCTTGTTCGTCAGCTTCTTCCATTTCCACTACTATTAGCTGGGCTTTTAAATCCTCAATTTCATCAATCTTAGCATTAATCTCACTTGCTTTTGTCAATGCTTTAGCTTCATTTTTTAGAGTTTCAATCTTTGCTTTTATTTCTGCTGATTTCTTCATATCTTTTACCTTCCTTTTCTTTTTTTGTATAAAAAAAGACTAAACTAACGCTAGTCTCAATTTGGCTTGTGCCACTTCTAAATCGTTATTAACTTCTTCTGTATCATCAAGATTGTTTGTATTATCCTCAATGATATTCTTAACATTTAGCTTATCCTTAAGCTCATTTCTTATTTTATCTATTACTGCTTGTGGTAATAGTCCATTGTTGTCTAATTCTATGTTAGCAATAACTTTCATTTCATTTTCAAACATGATAGAGTCAACAAATTTCATTTCCTTTGCTTGTTGTGCATTTAACCAAGTTTCTTGATTCATTAGTTCAAGTAATTTTTCTTGACTCATGCCTGTTTTTATCATATATGCATTAGCAATTCCACAGTCTATAGTATTCAACATATTTCCAACATGATTCATTTGGTTCTTATCACCATCAGTAGTAGTTCTACCATTATGTATCATTATTTGAGCTGTCGGGCTTATTAGTAGGATATTAACACCCATTGCTATAAAAGAACAAGCACTTCCAGCTATCCCAACAATTTTACCTGTAGTATTACCTGAATAGTCTTTTATGCTAGTGTATATTTCGCTACCAGCCCAAACGCTACCACCACCACTGTTCATTATAATTTCAATATCTTCCCCATTGGCTTTTGCTAGTGCTTTATTCACTTTATTAGGACTTGTAGCTGGTATTTCAAACCAATCATAAATCCACTGTTGGCTATCAGGTATAATAGCTCCTTTTATCTCTAACTTATGCATTACCCCCCTCACCTCCTTTCATGTATTGGCTTCCTGCTAATTCTATTGGTATAAGATTACCGTTACCTATTAATTTATCCCCTCCCTCTTTTTTTGCTCTGTTTTCTAATTCTCTACACTCATTAGGGGTTAATATAGCATTATTAACAGCTTTTGCATAGGTATCTATCCTCTCTTTAAATGCTCCACGTAAGATAAAGTCAACATTAAAGTTAAAGTAATGGTCTGTCTTTTCTTTTGATGTAAAAAGCTTAATAGCTAATTCCTGCTCGTAATGTGTAAGCATCGGTAACAGCGTATCTTTATAAAACATTTCCATTTGTACCCCTGCATTTGCAAAATTACCTTTTTCAAAATCATTTATTGATTGTGGGTTAATCCCAAATGCAGAACTTATTTGTAATGCATTATACTTATTCAATTCTAAAAACTGGCTGTCTGTTAATTTACTGGATAAATTTTGAACAGATAAACCCATTGGCATTGTAATAAATTTACCATCATTTTCAGCACTATAGCTTTGCATCTGGCTTACAAGTTCTTTTCTTGCATCATCGTCTAAGCCACCTGTATAATGAATAATAATTTTATCGGTTATCATGCCATTCTTAGTTAACTTCGCAATGAAATTATTACCATATATCCCTCTATCTATATAATTGCCTAAAATCTCTTGTACAGATAATCCTACAATACCCTCACCATCTTTTGTTATCCAGTTTTTGAAATGCAATACATCATCTTTAGATATAATATGACGTTTATTTGTAACATTGTCTGTATACCCATACCATATAGAGTTATCATTATTTAATATTCCAGCATTATCTATATATATTCGAACTCTATCGCTAGGCAAAATCCTAAGTGACTTTATCCTCCCACTATATTGTTGTATATATACATACGCATTACCATAATGATTCCTATTGTATTCTATAGTATTCCAAAATGTACTTGCACTCATATAAGGATTAGGCTGTACTCTTAATAAATAGTTAAGATAGTGTTTTACTTTTTCATTACCATTATTAGTTTCTTTATATATTTTTACTGGAAGTTTGCTCATTGCTTCACTTAAGATTTTAAGGCAACGAAAATAAGTTATTTCTCCAACTCTATCTCCTGCTACCGAATCATCAAGTCCTAAGAACTTCAAAACATTTTTATCATTTAAGTCATACTCTGTTCTCTGATTTTTCACTTCCCATATCTTATTAAATAGCCCCACTATATCACCACCTTTCCATGCATTATATAGCTACTTCTGGACTTTACTAATAATTAAACCAAATAATATAAGGATAATAGCAAGTGCTATAAGTCCATAGAATGTATTAACATATAAAAATAGTGCTGTAACTAGTACACCACACCCACCAATTATTAATAAATCAGCTATATTATTTACTATAGCAATCACCAATACCATGATTGTTTTTTTTATTATTTTACTCATTTTCTTTTCCTTTCTGTTTATTAAACCAGTTTTTAAGATAATCTGCTGTCAATTCTGGCGTTTCTGGTTCAAATTCATAATACATAGCATATTTATAAGCACATAACAACGCATCTACTGGATCAATTCTTTTTGTTGTCTTATCCTTATCAATTTTTATTAAGCCATTGTTTTGTTTTATAACACTATTAGCCATCGCAAAGTTTAGAAGGGGATTATAAGTATATAATACATTTCCTTTGTACACTTGTTCTCTAAAATCTACAGTACCCTCATTAAGACTTTTATGTGATTGATAAGCTTCAACAACTGTATAACCCATGTTCCCCATATCAAGCATCATTTTAGAACTATTAGCAGGGTCAAATGCAATTAATTTTATATTCCAGTTGTTGAGTTCACAATATGCTACTATGTATTCAATAACTTGTTGCTGATCTACTATGTCCTCTTCTTGTACTGTCAAGTGTTTTTGTTCTTCCCAAGCATCATAGGGTTGTTTATCCTTTTTAATTCGTTCTCTTAACTTATCATAATTAGGTATGAACGAATGACTAAACACCACATATTTAGTTATACCTTCCTCCATAATTGGAAGGATAAAAGCTACGCTTGTAAGGTCAATTTTTGCTGATACGTCGACCCCTACGAATACATCACGATTATCTAAAAGATATTGTATCTTATCAACTTGACAATTTTTCCACTTTGCCATGTCCATATATCCATCATCTTTGGCTTGTACCCAGATATTAAGACATTTTGTTTTAAATACTGGTAGCTTTTCGGGTATCTCAATAGCAACCTTGTATGCATTTTTGATTAATTTAACACCTTCGGCATAGGTCATCCTAATAGGATTGGCTTTTTTCCAGTTTCTAATATCGTCTATATTATCCTTTTTATCTACTTCCAGTATGTCTACAAAGTAATCATCATTAATAGTGTCCACATCTGGATTTAAGAGATTAAAGCAATAATTATATTCTTGTGTAAAACAAGGAAATGTTAAGTCAACACCAGCAGTAGTAATAATCATTAATAAATTTTCTTTAGTATTAGCTCCATAGCCTAAGTCATAAAATTCAGTTGTTGGGTGTTGATGGTATTCATCTATAACTAATACTGCTGGGTTCGTACCATCACCATTTTTTCCATCTTCTTTACATAGAGGTTCTAGAAAACTATCAGTTTTAATATGGGTAATTCTATCTCTAGTAATTTTAAATTTAGTAGATAATGGACTCTTTTTTAATAGGTTTTTACATTCATCAAAGATTATTTTTGATTGTTTACGTTTTACACCAGCACAATAGCTTTCATAAATTTCACCATGTTTTGTTGATTGTGTAGCAATTTCATATAATATTACTCCTGCTTCCATCTGGCTTTTGGCATTCTTACGTCCAACCTCAATGAAACTTTTTGAAAATCGTTTGTAACCTGTGTCCTTATGTCTCCACCCATAAATTTGACATAAGCAAAACTTTTGCCATAATGTTAAATGAATTGGCTTACCAGCTAATATACCTTTTGAATGTCTAAGATAAGAAAACCATTTTACTATTTTTTTTGCTTCTTCTTCATCCCAATAGTAAGAGAATGGCTCACTTAATACATTAAGATTTTCTTTCTTAAAGTCATCCAATAGTCTTTTACAAGCCCATTTATGCTTTTGACAACTGATATAATCCTCAAATTCATCTATGTATACATCATTAAGGCAATTATGTGCATATTCAATTAAATCTTGTTTGATAGACATTAGATGTCTCCAAATTCATCCACTATATCTTTTTTTGTTTCATTCAATTTCAATGATGCCATTTTCAATCTTGAATCTGCTGTTAGCCCTAACAACGATGAATACTTTTTTATCTCGTCAGAATATTTTATTTGAATTTTAATACGTGGATTCTCTACTTCATTTGTTGCCCCTGCCTTATTAGTGTATTCTACAACCATTTCTTCATTGTTCAACTCATTTGTAGCTTCTATGTAATAAGAATATGCATTACAATAAGCTCCCAAGTTAACAACATCTAAGTTAGTTAAAATTCCTATTGACTCAAATTGTTTTACAAGTCGTTTCCATTCTTTTTTAGCAACTGAATCTCTTAACCATTTGGGTGTTTTTTGAAGTTGTTCTGTACCAGTTTTAACTAAATTTTCTTGTAATTCTTTTTCAATCTTTTGTTGTCTTGTAAGATTGCCACTCTGTATATTTACTGGTTTTTTTGGTCTAGCCATACTATCACTTCCTTCTCATTTTTTTCGCTTACCCCCTTTACTTGGGTTTTTAGAATTTTGTGTAAGGAAAGCTGGGGCTGAGGTAAACCTCAATCGCTCTAAAAGTTTTCAAGTACCCCCTACCCTATACAATTCTCTATTTTCCACCTCTCAACCAGCTTAAATAATACACTTTGTGTAGCTTCTTTGTCCCGTTTGTATAGTCCATGAATATAGTTATGGGTAGCACTGGAAAGGTATATAAGATTATCTAGATCATATATCCTGCTCCCATCCTCAACTATCTCTATGATATGGTGACATATCTCTCCGTACACAATCACATTATTAATATAGTACTGGTATACATCTATATATTGAAATCTATCCTTACACAACTTTGTTAATGCTTTCCATTCCTTACTGTCATATATTCTTTTGCTATCTTTATTACGTTGGTATTTGTCATAGACTTTCATGTTATCTTTTCTTATAAACTCATACTTAACTTTGCATTCATCACAATACTTTTCCTTATAAGGAATAAGCTTTCCACATTTTCTACAAGCTCTTACAAGTCCCATAATCATCTAACCCTTTCTTAACGCAATAAAGAAAGAGCCCAAACATTAGGCTCTCAGATTTTCCCTTGGTATAAAATTCCATGCTACGATTATAGCACATTAAAAACGGACAAAACGGACAAATTAAATTTCATTAAAGTATCTTGTTATTTTTTTCCTTGCTGTATCACCATTTGGATAACCATAAATAGTCATAGCTACATTATTCCAAGACCATCCTTTTATAAATCTTAAGGTTATTATCTGCCTTATTATGCTATCCTCAATAGTACTGATAAACTTTTCTACTTCCTCCATATCGTGGTACAACTTAGCTTTTCGTTTACTAAGTATATCTTTTACTCTACTTATTTTATCTATTTTTCTAGCATCAACACCCGATATTCTAACTGTATGTTGAATGTATGGAAAACTCTTTGATGAAGCTCTAACAGTATCTGCTACACATTCCTGTAACTCCTGCTCTAACCCACTAATACGCTTCTCTAATATTTCAATCTCTCTAACTAAATTCCTAAATTGTTCTAACTTTTTCATATCCATTTGTATACTCTCCCCATTTTGTACTATAATCAACTCAATTATTTAATCCATATCAGCTATTATCTGTGGAATTTCATTCTCTATAGCTTTTTCAAGGTCAGCTATTGTTAATATCTCATTATTCTTAAGAATCATATTCAAATTATCTAACATTTTCCCATACCCTAACAGTTTATATATAACATTAATTAAGCTTACTAAATCTGAATATTCTTTTGTTTTTCCTTCTGTAAAACATGGTGCACATAAAATACAGTTAACTGGTTTACCAAAGAAACTTGATTTTCTATTGCTACACATTATATATTTACCAGTTCTTATACTGTATTGACATTTACTACAAAATTCTTTTACTCCTAGACGATCACTCACCTTTTTCCCTCCATTCAAAAATTCTTTTGTACTTGCATATCCAGCCACTTTTTACATATTTTTGGTCTTTCATCTATGCTACAGTAATTACATTCTGTAATATAATCACAAAAACCTGTTCCATCACATCTACTACAAATAAACTGTGCTAATTTCTGCTTATTCATTTCTTCTATTGTTTCATATACAGTTGGAAATATCTGATTAGGTATACTATGTAATTCTTTTGATGATTGTTTATTCTCTATTTTCTTCTCCTGCTCCTGCTTTTCCCTCTCCTGCTCTCCTTGTTCTTTAGTTGCATTATTTTTAACAGTTCCTTTTATTTCTTTTAGCTCTTTTTTCTTTTCTTTTACATCATTAATAGATAAACTACCACTATCTTTAAATTCTTCTAATACTTCTTGCTGGTATTCTTTTGGTAAAGTTGATAACTCATAAGCTGTAGATATATTAATATTGTCCTGTTTAAATTCGTTTGTAAATTCGTCTGTAAGATGCTTTGATATACTTTCCATTCTACCAATTTGTGATGGTGAAGTTTCTAATACTTGGGCTATAATTTCACGTGTACGTCCAGATATTTTTTCTTGTTTTCTATATTCTTCTAATAGCTCCCTCATTCTCTGTGCTTGTTGCGTCTTTTCCCAGTCGGATAATTGTCTTGTAGTAGCATTGGTAGTAATTAATAATAGTTCTTCTTTAATGCTGTCAACTGTCTCTATAGCACATGGTAACATTTCAAATTCTGTTTTACCTTCTTCGACAAGTGCAAGTGATGCAAGACATCTTCTATGTCCTGCTATCACTCTATATTTACCATTATCCAATTCTTTAACAGTAAGATTTTGTTTTAATCCATACATTTCAATAGAATTTTTAAGAGAATTTATTTCATTTACTGAATAAAAATTGTTCTTTGATGCTATTAGGTCATATACACTTATAGGTATTATTTTTAAATTGTTAGGTTTATTGTCCTCTTTATCTATTGCATTTATAGATGAACTACTTAATAATGAATTAAGATTGAATTTACCCATTGTAACACCTCCATTATTTTGTGACCGATTCGAACACATTTTTATTTCAACTGTAAATATTCTTGAACAAATGCTAAGTAGTCTCTTGATGCTCCACATCTTCTTGAATATTCTATTATAGGCATAGATGCAAAAGTGCTTTCGTCAACTTTTTCAGTCCTACGTATATGTGTGTTAAATACTGGATAATCTCTTTGACTTCTTAACCATTCCTCACCCTGCTTATTAACCTCATTACGTTGATAACAGGTTACTAAACACCCTTTTAATTCTAGATTAGGATTAAGGTCTTCATGTATGTTTTCAATCTGCTCTTTTAACTCTGCTAATCCATCAAAAGCAAACTTGTCTATCTTAATTGGTATAATTACATCTTGTGATGATACTAATGCATTAATTGTACTTATATTAATATCTGGGGCATTATCTATAATACAGTAATCATAACTATTAGATACTGTGTTAAGTGCTGTTTTAAACCTTGTTTGTTGCGGTCTAGCAGTATCCATTAATACTTGTCTATTTGCTTTTAAAAGTGTCATATTAGCTGTAATTATATCTAGTTTTTCATAGCTTGTATGAATAATCACCTTACTTAAGTCTATCCGTCTTTCTGTCATTACATCTGCTACGCTAGGTCTATTATAACTATGTACACTAAACAACTTAGAAGCATTTCCTTGTTTGTCATTATCTATAAGTAATACTTTTTTATTATGTACAGTTGCTAATATATGAGCAATATTACAAGCTGATATTGTCTTTGCTACTCCACCCTTTAGGTTTATTATTGATATAGTCTTCATTATTTTTACCTCTCTATTCTTTTATTTTTTTATTCCAAGTATTACATAACCCTTTTTTACAAATTGCTTTTCTTCTTCTTTTCTTCCCAATATATAGGTCACTTTGACTTTTATGTTAAATCCAGTATATAAGCCTTTAGTATTTATCTCATTCAAAATCAAAATATCACCTATATTAAAATTTCTATCATCTTTTCTTACTTCAAAAGTTTTATTCCCATAGATTATAGCTTTGATATAATTACCTTTAATCTTTAAGTTATGAATCAATTATAATCACCTACCCTACTAAACCGAACTTTAATTCTGATTTTGAAATAATTATTCTTTATTTATTTGCTTTTAACTATAAATATGTTATACTTATTTCGCTCCAAATTATTTTATTTAACAATGTTATGCCTTTAATTATGCTCAACCCATATAGCAGGGTTATGTCATAATATAAAGGAGATGAATAATATGTTGGAGCTAAACCTTAAGATTAAATTAGACTTAACTAAAGTACTGACCATTGTTAGTATTGTGTTTTATCTAATATCTTAAAACCTAAAGACTCCATTTGGGGTCTTTTTCAATATCTACTAAACCAAGCTTTACCACTGGTTAAAAAGAACACTCACAAGGCATAACATCAGTTTCCTTAAATATCTTCCTAACCATAGCCCAAAACTTTTGAAATCCTACTTTTTCCGTTGGTACTATGCCAAGCTTTTTCATATTTTCAAACTTGCATTCTAATTCAGATAGATACACATCTTTAATAATAGAATACCCTATCTGTCTTTCTGCTTCTTTTGCTTTTTCCCATATGTCTGGACGCAAACAATACACTATGTACCACTGTTGCTTTCCTGCCTTAAGGCACCCTATGCAATTAGCATGTCTAAATGTTTGATATGTATATGGTCTTGCTATTCCAATATCTTCTGTTCTTTCTATAGTTCTATCCCAATAGGCTAATGGATAAGTTGTTCTATACCCCATTGCTCCCATAATACTTGAACGTCTCTGAATACGAATTGTTTCTCCTGTATCAAATCCATAATAGATAGAACAGTCCCGATTGATTTTATTATCTACTGTTGGAAACTCTTTCTTTAACCAATTATGGAATGGTTCAGTTTTAAGTCTGTTAGTACATAACGCTGTACCATTTCCAACCTTAAAAGCTCCAATTCGCATACATACGTCTAATGGTCCTTCGTTCTCCCAATTATCCATATTTGCATATGTAATACCAATATCTAAGTAATTACTAACATCGTCCTTAAATCTTTTGATATCACTATCTTCAACTTCACTAGTTATGTCGTGATTTAGGAGAATAACGTTCTCCTTTCCATATCTTCTTACTGTTTCTATTGCTACCAGTGCACTTGAATGTCCACCAGAATAACATACTATATGTTTCATGTTTCACCGTCCTTTTCTATATCAATACTAAACACAATCTTTGCTCCTACCATTCCGTTGTTGCTATTTCTACTGGACAATCTTTTTGAGATATTTTCATCTTTCTAAGAGCTTTTTTATATGGTACGTATCTATGCCAGTATCCTTCACGTTTCAGTAAGTGTCTAAACATCTTGTGATTATCAAATCTATTAAATCGTAACAGGTCAAGAATTTTACCTAATAACTCATTAATCGGTACATATTGCCCTTCTTTTTGTAAATCGCATTCTTCAATATCACCTATATCATAGTCTGTTCCATATTCTTCGTTGTACCATCTCCAAGTATCTTCTATTGTCATAATTGATGCTATACTACTACAATCACCGATCATATATACTTTAATCATCTTATTTTCTCCCTTCAAAACTAACTAGCATATTTTTATCAGCTTCAATTGGTTTCAAACTCTCTAAATATATAGGAATATAATCATCAAAGCTTATTCCGTTTTTCTTTTCTTGTGAATTCCACCATTCACTCCAAATTATGTATTGTAACAACTTTTTCACCTTCTCTAAATTAATTTTTTATACATATTCGTTGACTATTCCGTACTAATACTTAATGCTTTTTGGCTTGCATCACTTAAATTAGTCCAATATCTTCGTTCGCCGTTCACCAAATTAAAAAACCAATAAGTCTGTCCATATTCATCCGTATTACCATATGTTTTTATTCCACCAACGGATAAAATATGATTTACAAATTCCTTTTCATGTTCTGCTTTATTTTTATAACTCATTATATTTTAACCTATCCTTTCTTCGCTAAATCAATCTTTTGCTCTTATTGCTTACCTAAACCCTTACATACTACTATGCTTCTATCACAATAAGGTATATAAATTTTTTCACCTATTTCATTAATAATTAAAAATTCATCATCTTTAAATTTTATATGCATAACATCACTCCAAATCAATTTATCCTTTTTTCAATATTTACCAGCTATTATCTTATTTACAATATCTAATCTTCTTTCCCATCTGTCCCTTTCCTCACAAACAGATTCTAGTCTTAATCTTGCATTAACTCTTTGTTTTTTAGTGCTATTATTTATATCCATATTTCTAGCCTTTTCACTAGCTTTTTCTACTAACTTTTTAACTTTGATTATTTCCTTTTCTATGTTTGATTTTGTCCATGCAAGAATAAATTTATATTCTTGTTCATCGGTTAGTTTGACTGGATTAAAAAACGTAGACACATTATCACTCCCATACTTTCTTTTTATTGATGTAATCAAGGAACATTACCGAGCCATTAAACCTTACTTGATACTCTTCTATATCCTCAACCTTCAAATACTGCCTTCCATATAGTCTTTTCATGTCTCTCCATACGTTCCATGGTATAAAATAAAATTTATCCACTATACCTACGCATATCCCTGATACTGCCCCCAGTTTCTCATGTTTTTCTAACATTTCCATTTGTTTATCTGTTAATACCCTTCTTTTCATTCTGTCTGTAGTGGTATATTTAGCTTCAAACATAATAGATTGTCCACCGTATAATGTACCTTGAAAGTCTGGTTGTGCTAATGCTGTAAATCTCCCTGTAAATGTTCCATCAGCATATTTTTTAGTTACTCTGAATGGTTCTGGTACTTTGTTTATCTGTGCCTTTCCTTGTTGTGAATATGCAATACAAGCACTATTGATATAATTCTCAAAGTGTTTTCCTTGTGCATTGTTCTTTTGATTTTGATACTTTCTACGTAATTGTTGTTGGGAATACATTTTTCTCTTCCTCCTGCTCCCGATATATATTGTTTTATCATTCTCTACGATGTAGTTTAAGGTATATAGACCAACCTGTTATCTCGCTAAATTCTGCTCTAACTGAATAATCATCTTTTGCTAGTGTCCATCCTTTGTATTTGATTTCCCAATAATTAATATCTGGTGGATTTTTAGCAAGTTGTTCTATCTGTCTTCGACTGTACTTATAATCATTTGTCCTGCTCCAAGGCTTTTCTAAATTCTGTGATGAACTCCATCGTTTTTTACCATTTGGATTTTTAGTAAGATATGTACATAGAGCCGATACTCCGTTTTCATCTGGTTGTAATCTATCTGCATTAATATAGCCTATTCGCTCACCCTTTTTCTGTCCTTTGCGTTTTCTCTTACACCATAAGTCCTCTACGATGTCACGATTCAACCCACCATTTATGAATATATGATGATGTATTCTTATTGGTTTATCTTCATTTTCTTTTGCTATGCTATACTCTGTTACTAATATGTACTTTAAGGGTGTTAACCCCTCTTTCTCTCTTCTATACTTCAACCTACGAAGATAATTTGATACTTCTTTTTCTGCTTCATCAATGGTAGTTGGTAGATATTTATTTTTATATGTAGCTGTTACGTGTAAATCTTGTTCACCAAAATTTGTATTGGCCAGCTGTGTCAAATACCTTCTAGCATTCTTGTCATTAAGGTTTCTTTGCTTAGGTACTGATACTTTCTGTTTCTTGGCTCTCCTACCACTCTTACATACATCATCCTGCATCTTGGTATATGGATAGATATCCACCTCCAAATATTTTTTACCACAGTAGATCTTCTTTTCTCTCATATAGCTTCTCACGGTATGCCCCCTCTTCACGTTATAGTTTTTATGTATGGGGTATGGGATATATATTGGGTTGTACTTCCTTCTATACTCCCCTATCTATACAACATATATATTCAGAGCTATATATGTATCTTTTCTAATCATATAACTCTATATCGTTATAAAGATAATACCCATTACAAGCCCTAAAACGCCGTATTCAAGCGTTGTTGTTTCCTTGACCTTTATAACCGTTTTTGCTATAATGAGATTATAGTTTTATTGTTGGTTACTAATCTTCGGTGATAAAGGTTATCCGACTGACGTATTGTATTATCTCGTAAATAATACAATACGTTTTTTTATTGTCGGTATTTAGATTCATATATTATGTAAACCTCATTTCTAAGCTACATTGCTACCTTTTTCATCTTTTTAATGTTTAAAAGCTTTTTAACTTTCCACCTGTTTATAAACTTCTTAACATCTTTTGTAGTAGCTTCATTTTGATATCCTCTTATTTGAATGATTTTCAATTCTTCTACATCAAATTCAATGGTATAGTGTGGTTTTCCGTTATTTCTTAAGAAGAGAATAAGTTTCTTTCCATGTACCATGTTTTCGCTATAACTTGCATTTCCTACACAATGTCTTAACAATTCTCCCTCTTTTAATATAAGCTTATGACTTCCTGCTACTTGCACTTTTAGATTTCCTGATTGGTAGGATAAAATATTGTTCCATTTTTCATATTGAACTTTTATTCCTTGGTCCAATTTCTCATCTACTATCATTTTGATTAATTTTGAGTATTCGTCATGTTTTTCTTTTAGGTTTCTTGGAAATAATACAAAGTGATTTTTTATGTCTAGTTCTAGTTTTTTGCATTGCTGCAGATAATCTCTCCATGTAGTCATAAATTGTTTTTTTTCTTCGTCACAATATTTTTCAACGTAGTTAATTACTTTTTGAGGGGATACATATCTTAGTAGTTGAGTAAATGTTTCTGTATTACTGTTTTCAATCGCCCAAGCAATCTGTTGATCTGTTAATTTTCTCCCTAGTTCATCAAGAGTACTTACAAATTCGATTCCACTAATACCTAGATTAAGCCTTAATGCAGTATTGAAAACCTTTTTGTTTAATCCAAGCATTTTCTCATGCATTTTTATAATGCCCCCTACACCTCCCCAAACGGTTGTCCTATGAATGATTTCTTTTAATAATTTTGATAAATTTAATTTACTAAGCATTTCAATTGCTGGATATTTCTCATATGTATAAAGATAATCTGTTATACTTATATATCTCTGTTGTAAATGATCTAATCCTGAATACTTCCATTTAGTATTTTTGAGTAAGCCTTTTAAATTTCTTTTATAGATAAATGGAGTGTAATCTCTAAGAAGTATTTTATTAAAGTATCCACATCTTACACGTTCTTTTTTCCATTTGTATTCTTTAAGGTTCCAATCATATAATTCTTCATATTCCTTTATAACTGTTTTACCATTTTTCTGTACCTTAATGACTTCTCTGGATCCTTCCCAATATCGCATCTCTGGATGAATAAGCTTGTCTAGTATTTCTTCGGGAAAAGAACTAGTATCTTCACAATTTTTAAATGTTAAGCTTGCTTGAAAGAATCTAACCACATAACTCTCTCTAGTATCATCTTTCATTTTTTGCATTATACTGACAATCACTGTATCCTTGTAAGTCATTGCTTTGTTAATTGCTTTGTAAGTAATTTTTGTTTTACACGCTGGACATCTTCCAGTCTTATTGTGTTTTGCACTACTTACTTCAACCATTGCCTTACAAGAACTACATACCCCTTGAATCTTTTTACCTTTCCTTTTATAGAAAATGTATTTGCTATCTTTGAATGCACTCTTCCTTATCCATTCTACAAAACCTTTTGGTGTGGGTGGAACAGCTGTCATCAAATCATCTATTTTTTGTTGTAATCTTATTGACTGTTTAGACACGTTCTTTCCTCCTTTTACTTGTTTATTTTCAATCCTTAATCATTAATTGTTTTAAGAACTTATTAACAGCTGCTTTGTATTTTCCATACTCTTCGGGTTCTTCTTCCTCTATTACATCTAGCGTTTCAAGCATATTATTAAATAGATTAACTACCAGGTTGAATGTTGATTTGAACTTTACTATATTCTCTGATGAATTTAGCTTGGAGTTAGTTGCTTCCAACTTTACTTTTAGAGTATTTAATTCCTCCTGAAGGTCTTCTGGTATAGTTTCAACTATCTTCTCAACTTCTACTTCTATTTCTTTTGGTTTTTCTTTTAGTTGTTTCTTAAGCTCTTTAATCTCGTTTTTTCTCGTTTTTACTTCTTGTTGCAACTTCTCTAATTCTTCTGGGGTTATTTCTGGAACTTCTGATTTCGTATCTATTAGTGCTTTAAGCTGTTTTGCTTCTTCGGTCTTTTCTTTTACGAGTGATTCATATTCTTCTATTTTTTCAAGCTTCTCTTTAATTTCTTCACTCATTTGACTTTCTTTTTCAGTCTGTTCTTCTAACTGCCTTTTCAGAGCTTCTTTTTCTTTTAATAGGTCTGTTTTTTCCTTGATTGCTTGTTCAAGTTCTCTTGTTGTCATTTCATCTATATCGTTCTCAATAACAAAGTTTTCTCGTTCTTCAAAATCAAGCTTAAGCATGGCTATTGCTTGGGTGTAGCCCAAATTGGCAAGTGCTTGCGAATTTGAATTTTCTAAAATTTTCATGCCATATTCTTCATGAATTTTAATGAGATTTGATGCTGTTCTTTGAGAATAATTGACTTCATCTTCAAGCCATTTTGACCAGTTACCATGACCCACCATTTCTTTCGCTTCTTTTAGCCTTTTTCCAATCTCAATGGAGCTTTGAAGCAAATATTTATTTGCTTGTTCCTTAATTAGATTAATTTCATGTACAATATCATTGACGTTTCTTTTTACTTCAAGATTCATGATACCCTAACCCTCCTATAATAAATCATCTAGCGATATATTGATTTTCTTCTGTATGCTTACTACTTTCAGTACTGGGGGTTCATTTATCTTGTAATAATCTAATACTGCCTTAAATCCCTCTTCTGGTGTAAGCATAGCTATTCCATTTTCAGCCTTTTTCTGAGCTTCTTTTTTCATATGTTCCAAGCTTCCTGTGATACTGTTTTCTTTTCTCATAATGTTTTCTGCATGTTGAGAGTTTTTTTTGATGTAATCCACCAGGTAGTCACCAACATATTTGATGTAGGCGTTTTTTGGGTTAGTTTCTATTTCTTGCTTTAGTTTGCTGATTGCTTCTTTAAGCATTAATTTTCCCTCCCGCTCTATTCATCTAATGAAACATAATGTGGATATAAAAGTTTAATGGCTTCAAACATATAGCCCATCAACTCACAGTCGAAAAGGTTATACGGTGTATATTTACCACTGAACTCTTCACCAAAATAACCATTATATAAATTAAATGCTAATCGGGTGATTCTTGTAGTTGTACCAGTCTGCCATGGCTTGTCCAATCCTTCAAACTCAATGCAATTATCATTAAAATCATATAAATCACTAATATTTTGACGTGTTTCAACTGTAAGCCCTAATAGATAAAAGAAAGCTTTTCTATATGGATCATCACTGCTATTAGTTTTTAAAATTTGTTCTTCAAAAAATACCTTGTGTTTATTATCTAAGTAATTCATGTCCTGCTTCCTCCTTCTTATCTTCTTGTGTTTCTTCTGGTCTTGTACAAACAACTATCGCTCCACATTTTTTACATTTAGTTACTTCTCTTAAACTCCATGCCTTAAAACCACAATTTACGCATTCATATTCTAGCAGCCTTTCACTATTTTTCATTTATTCCAACACCTCCTCTCCATTTGATATTTCATCTGGAGTTTGTTCTCTTGTGCAAACAATTGCCCCACAGTTATAACATTTACATTCTTTTTTAAGACTCCATGCTTGAAAACCACATTTTTCACAATCACAATGACGAAATGATTTAGGCATCTTAACCCCTTCTACTTTCTTTGTAGGAGCTGTCATGCAACCAACATCGATAGGCTTCATGTTTGCATATGCTTCGTCAAATTCTTCCATTGTATAGATTCCATACTTGTTTAATGCCTTCCATACGTTTTTCTTTCTTTCTTGTATTTCAGCTCTAGTCAATCTATCAATATCTATAGCCATTTAAAATCTCTTCCTTTCTATACCAACCTATTACCTTCTATACAGTCCTTAAAGCTTTAAGACCTTCAACATAACCGTATATCCTTTGCCTAACCTCTCTAGGTAAACCCTTAATTGTTGTAGTTACTTCGTTAACCTCTTTTTCTTCAATATCATTGAAAGTTTTGGTTTCTTCCTTTGTTATTGTTACCACGTTAATCAACTCCTTTTATGTTGTTTGTAAAAATTATTTTATTGTATGTAAATATTATATTATCGTTTGTGTAATTTGTCAACCTAAATATTTACAAACAATAATTTTTATGTTATATTATTTTCAAGGAGGCGATTATTCGTGAAGGAACGATTACTATTATTAAGAAAAACTCTAAAACTGAATCAAGAAAAATTCGGTTCTAAAATTGAATTAAGCCCTGCAAGTATTTCAGCATTAGAGAAAGGTATGAGGTCGATAACTGATAGAACTATCAAATTAATATGTACTGAGTATAATGTAAATGAAGATTGGTTACGTTATGGAACTGAAGAAATGTTTAATACATCTAATGATTTACTTGAAATTTTTTCATATGCTTTTAATGACTTGGATGAAGAAGAAAGTCAATTTTTAAAAAACTTTTTAACTCTTAATAAAGAAGAACGTCAAACCACATTAAAATATATGAGAAATCTTTTTAAAAACTATAATGATAATGTGTAGGAATTATTTGAAGTAAACTTATAAAACAAAAAAATTTCAGAAAACAGAAAATTTGACTCTTTCTTTTTTTATGTGATATTATCGTTTCAAGAGGTGATAATTAATGAAAGAAAGACTTAAACAGCTTAGAAAAGAATTAGAACTTAATCAAGAAAACTTCGGTAAGAAGGTATCACTATCAAGGACTGCTGTAGCCAATATGGAAATAGGTCATCGAACAGTAACCAATAGAACAATTCAACTAATTTGTTCTACCTTTAATGTAAATGAAGAATGGTTGAGGACTGGTAATGGTGAAATGTTTAATATCACAGAAGATTTAATTGAGCTATTTGGTTATATGCTAAATGATATGACTGAAATTGAAAAAGATTTTATGATTAAATATCTTAAACTTCCATCCCAAGAACGTCAAATGGTTGTTAAGTATCTAAAAAAACTTACTTGTGATTAAAATTATAATTTAAAATAGATTAGCCCTTACATCATCATAATCATTTGACATATATTGACTTTGATACCTATATTATTTATAATATTCTTGTATATCAAATATTAGGAGGTATTAGAATGGCTGATTTATGTAAAATATGTGATAGTAAAGTTAACTTATTAACTCGTGTCAAACTTAAAGATGGTTATATGTGTTTAAAATGTTATAAAAAAAGTAATTTACCTTTAAACTGTAGTTGTTTTTCTTCTGGAGATATTAGAGAAAGATATCAATATTTAGAACAAAGCAAGGAATTAACTAAAAATTTTAGTTCAACTACTAAAATTGGACAATACTTATTTGTGGATGACAGTAATCAATTGTTTAAATTAGATAAAAAAGGTGAATGCTATCCTTTTTCTGACCTAGTCAATTTTGAACTAAATGAAGATGGAGAAACTATATCTAAGGGTGGTCTTGGTAAAGCTGTTGCAGGTGGATTACTATTAGGTGGTGTAGGTGCTGTTGTAGGTGGTGTGACTGGAAAGAAAAAGCATAAGTCATTAGTTAATTCAATGTATATACGTATTAGTTTAAAAAACAGATGGGTCAAAAGTTTAAAAATTGACCTTATAAATACTCAAACTAAAAAAAGTAGTAAGATTTATAAACTAGCTAAACAATCTGCGGACGAAATAATATCAACTCTTGAAATGATTTCAAGTAATAATGAATCTAACGAAGAAATAGCAGTTACTAATACATCTAGTCCAGCCGACGAAATATTAAAATATAAAGAATTACTTGATATGGGAGCTATCACACAAGAAGAATTTGATAAAAAGAAAAAAGATTTATTAGGTTAATCCCAATACCCTCTTATATGGGAGGGTATTTTTTTATACAAAGTTTCTCTATTTGTATAAACATAGTATACATTTACGATAATGCCAAAGGAGGTAATGACTTGAAAAAAGCAGCTTTATACGTTAGGGTTTCCACATCACATCAAATAGATAAAGACTCACTACCCTTCCAACGACAAGAACTTACTAATTATTCTAAATATGTTCTTGGTATTGATGATTTTGAGATATTTGAGGATGCTGGTTATTCTGCAAAAAACACTGATAGACCTAAATATCAAGAAATGATGGCAAGAATAAAAAACAAGGAGTTTACTCATATTCTTGTTTGGAAGATAGACAGGATTTCAAGGAATCTAAAAGACTTTACCGAAATGTACGAAGAATTGAAAGAGCAGGATATAATATTCATATCCAAGAATGAACAATTTGATACTTCCTGTGCTATGGGTGAAGCTATGTTGAAAATAATTTTAGTATTTGCAGAACTTGAACGTAAACTTACTGGCGAACGTGTTTTTTCTATAATGCTTTCTAGAGCTGAAAAAGGGTTGTGGAACGGTGCAACTGTTCCTCTTGGGTATAATTGGTCTAAAGAAAAAAAATTCCCTGTAATGGACGAAAAAGAAGCTCATACAGTAAGGTATATATATAATCTATATGAGGAACAAGCTTCTACATCAAGAGTAGCCCATCAGCTTAATTCTGAACGAATTAAGACCAAGCGTAATGGAAAGTGGACAGCCAAGACTATTCGTGATGTATTAAGAAATCCATTCTACATTGGTACTTACAGATATAACACAAAAGATAATAAAAGAAGATATAAGAATGAGAATGAATGGGTTGTAGTTGAAAATAATCATCCTGCTCTAATTTCAAAAGAACAGTTTGAGAGAGTTAATAATATGCTTACTGATAACTACAGGGGTAATGGAAAATTCCAAAGAGAAAATACTAATACTCATATCTTTTCTAAGATGCTTGTATGTGGTAAATGTGGTTCAAGTTTTAATGCTGGACTTGATAGAGCAAGAAAAAACGGATATAGACCTTCACGTTATACTTGTTATTCTAATCAATACAACGATAATACTAGTAATATTAATTGTAATAACTTTGTAAGTGATATTACCTTATTACCCTTTGTTTTGAACTATATCTCTAATTTTATTAATCTGCAAAATAAGATTACTCGAAAACATTCATTTCGTGATATGGAAAGAATACTTTTGCGTGGAGATTGTTTTGTTGATGTTGAATGTATTGATAGGCAAGGTCTTGAAGAGACATATAAAGCTTTTACTTTTTCTTTTAAAGATTCTCTTGATGTTACTGATAAAGATAATAAGAAAAATGTTCTTAACTTTAAAATGGAATCCTTAAAGAAAGAAAAAACTAAGCATGAAACAGCTTTAGAACGTCTGGAAGATTTATTCTTATTTGATGAAATACCAATGCCCAAGAAAGATTATATTTTTAAGAAAAGAGAGATTACTGAAAAGCTAGATAAAATTAATACAGAACTTTCACAGCTTCACAAACAAAATACTGATCTAAACATTATTACTGATATCGAATTTCTCAAAAGAGCAAACGATTTTTTAATAGGTCAAAACATGATAGACAAAAAAAATATTGATTATAGGGAGTTATTAAAAGTTGTTGATAATTCTTTAATAAGAGATTATATACAAATTGCTATCAAAGAAATAGTAATAGTAGATAAAAAAGTATATTCCATTACGTTCCACAATGGTATTGTTCATAAATTCATGTACAAACCTATAGAAAAACGAAAAATTCCTAGTAGAGAAAAATTTCTCTACCTAACCCATGAAAACAAAATTGTTGAATTTCTACAAAATAATGAATCAATATCAAGGAAAGATATAGAAGAATTGACAAGTATGGGACGTAATGGAGCTATATCAATTATAAATGAATTGCTTTCAAGAGATATTATCATTAAAAAAGGTAATTCAGTTGCAACTAGATATTATCTAAAAAAGACCACTAAATAATAAAAAGTGGTCTTTTTGCCATGTACTCAAAGCCAGTTATCATCAGCATTACACGCAATCATATTTACTTGTACTTAGGGACAGCCTAAAGTATGGAATGCAACTTTTTTCATATTAATACCTCACAATAATTATTTATTTTTTTGTATATTATTTTAGTAGTTTAACTAAAAGCACCTAATATAGTTTACTTTTTTTGGTAATTTTAGTTATTGACTTATTTCCTCAGAAAGGTTAGTATATTCATGTATTAAAATATTAAAAATCACTTTTAAGGGGGTCAATTACATGAAAACAGTTAAAGTAACATTAAATTCAATCGATAAAGTTAAAAACTTTGTAAATGCAATCAGTAAATTTGATTCTGATTTTGATTTAGTTTCCGGTCGCTATGTTATTGATGCAAAATCAATCATGGGTATCTTTAGTTTAGATTTAAGTAAACCAATCGAATTAACAGTTCATGATGATGAAGCGTACAAACAAGTTGCTGGCACTTTAAAAGAATTTATCGTTGAATAATTATTAATTTCATATTGATGAAATTCTAATATGGTTAAACTGTATTATAAAAATCCACTTGTCAGTGGATTTTTGTTATAATCCTATCTATTAAATTCTAAGTATCTTTATTCCTCATCATCCGGTTTTATTTTAATAAGTTCTACGTTATTAATTGCTTCTTCAATCATTTCATCTATTCTTTCTAATCTTCTTTCAGACCTAATAATTGATTTTAGTGAAGGTTTTGTTACTGGATGTTTAGCAACAAAAATCGTACAACAATCTTCATAAGGTAAAATTGAAGTTTCATAAGTATCAATCTTTTCACTTATCTCAATTATTTCTTGTTTATCAAAACCTATAAGAGGTCTAAATACTGGCATATTACAGACAGAATTAGTGGCATTTAGGCTTTGTATTGTTTGAGATGCTACTTGTCCTATACTCTCACCAGTAACTAACGCAAGGGCACCATATTTTTCAGCTAGTCTTTCAGCTATAATCATCATTACTCTACGCATAATGATTGTTAATTGTTCATGAGGACATTGCTCATAGATATATAGTTGAATATCTGTAAAAGGTACAACATTAAGATTTATTCGCCCTGAATATTTAGAAACGATCTTAGCTAGATCAACAACTTTCTGCTTAGCACGTTCGCTGGTATAAGGATGACTATGATAATATACAGCATCTAACTTAACCCCTCTTTTAGCTACTAGATAACCTGCTACAGGTGAATCAATCCCTCCTGATAGCATAAGCATAGCTTTACCATTAGAACCTACAGGCATACCGCCTAAACATTTAATAATCTTAGAATAGATATATGCTCTACTTCTTATTTCAACCCATACTTTTACCTGTGGTTTTTTAACATCAACTTTCAGCTCAGGAAGATGATCAAGTAAATATGATCCTACTTCACAACATATCTCCATAGAATTAAGAGGATATCTTTTATCTGCTCTTCTTGCTTCAACTTTGAAAGTAAAGTTAAAGTCATCATATTCATCTTTCATATACATAAGTGCTGTTTCTTTTACTAATTCAAAATCCATATCCTCAAGAACAATTACAGGACATATCCCAACAAGCCCAAATATTCTTGATAATCTATCTACAACTTCGTCATAATCATATTCAGAAAATGGTTCTATGAAAATTCTTCCTTGCTCTTTGCTAACTTTAAAATCACCACATGGTTTAACCGCTCTACGTATATGATCTGCAAGTATATTTTCAAATATATATCTATTTTTACCCTTAATCGCAATCTCACCATATTTTACTAAAAAAGCTCTTTTTAAATTACTCATTATATAATCCATTCCTTCCAAAAATACATTTTCTTTAACAATTTTTATTTTAACTAATGTCTAACAAATTTCCTTAATAACGGTACTATTTCCTTCAATTCTTCAATACACTTATCCAATTCTTCTATTGTATTATTAATACAAAAACTGAATCTTATTGTAGATAGAGCTTCTTCATTATTAAGCCCTATTCCTTGCAAAGGTCCTAATTTAGAAGGTTTATTAGATGAACATGCTGAACCTGTAGATACAAATATATCTTTCTCTTCAAGGCTATGGAGTAACACTTCACCTCTAACTCTATTAAACCTTATACTTAAAATATGTGGTGCACCTTTATCTACATCTATTCCATTCACAACTGTATCTGTAATTTCATTGGTAATTCTATCTGCTAAATGTTTTTTTAATTTATATAGATGTTCTACATTAGAATCCAAGTTATCATACATACTCTTCGCTGCAAGACCAATAGCTGCAATTCCAGGTACATTCTCTGTACCAGATCTAATACCGCTTTGTTGATATCCTCCATATATTATTGGATTTATCTTAATGTTATCATTAATATATATTACTCCTACTCCCTTTGGTGCATGGAATTTATGACCACTTATACTTACCAAATCAATATCCCATTTTTTAGGATAAATATTTAGTTTTCCAAAGGATTGTATAGCATCTACATGAAAAATAGTATTTCTATTTTTCTCTTTGATTAATCTTCCAATCTGATCTATTGGCATAATGGTACTAATCTCATTATTAACATGCATTATGGATACTAGAATAGTATCTTCACGTATGCTGTCTCGTAATTGGTCTAAATTAATAAGTCCTTTATCATCAACTGGTAATACTGTTATCTCATAATCATTATCCCCCAGATAATTTATTGTATTCTTAACTGAAGAATGTTCTATTGCCGTAGTTATTATATGTTTACCTGATCTTTTATACGCATCTGCTACACCAAGTATGGCAAGATTATTAGATTCTGTACCACCTGATGTAAAATAAATTTCTTTTTGATTTACTTTTAATATTTTAGAGAATATATCTTTTGACTTAATAATATATTTTTCAGCTTCAAATCCTTTTTTGTGTAATGATGAGGGATTTCCGTAGTCTTCCCTAAACACTTTGCTCATTTCTTCTATGACATTTTCAAAAGGTTTTGTAGTAGCCCCATTGTCCAAATAAATTTCCATTCTAAGGCATCCTTTCACTTTCAATTACTTAATTATAGTTTGGTTCATATTAATATAAAACACACGTAAGATAAAAATTTAAGAAAGATATACTATATTAAACTCTTAAAGCTTAATATAATATATCTTGCCCAAAACCACTAGTCATTTTATCTTTATTCGATAACCGCATATTCATAATTACTTGCGGAATCTTTACTATTTATTCGCAACATTCTCTATAGCTTGCACTACTCTTGATTTCTGGAATGGTTTAACAATAAAATCTTTTGCTCCATTTTTTATAGCTTCTATAACCATAGGTTGTTGACCCATAGCTGAACACATAATTACTTTTGAATTAGGACTTGCCTTAAGTATCTCTGGAAGTGCTGTCACACCATCCATTTCAGGCATTGTGATGTCAAGAGTAATTACATCTGGTTGTAATTCTTTTGCCTTAGTTATTGCCTCTTTTCCGTTATTAGCTTCTCCACAAATATCAAAGTCTTCTTCTGCCAACATTTTCTTTAAAACAGTTCTCATGAAAATTGCATCATCAACGATTAATACTCTTAATGCCATACTATTCCTCCTCAAGT
Organism: Vallitalea sediminicola; assembly: GCF_054408565.1. Taxonomy (NCBI): domain Bacteria; kingdom Bacillati; phylum Bacillota; class Clostridia; order Lachnospirales; family Vallitaleaceae; genus Vallitalea; species Vallitalea sediminicola. The sequence continues at coordinate 59,995 of NZ_BTPT01000013.1, read as the reverse complement.
TGAAACATTAGTAATGATAATATAGCTAAACCTGCTGTTTCTGTCCTTAGTATTCTTTTCCCCAGTGTTATGATGTTAGCCTCACTACTTTTAGCCTCTTCTATCTCATCAAGGCTAAATCCTCCCTCAGGACCTATAAATACTCCAATCTTTTTACATTCTAGATTGTTAATGAATTCTTTTGTTTCTGTTATATTTTTAGCATTTTCATAAGGGACAATAGTTGTATCCAATTGCTTAGTATATTCAATTGCTTCTTCAAAATTCATTATTTCATTTACTATTGGAATAATACCTCGTTTGGATTGTTTTGCAGCAGACTGAGCTACCTTATTCCATCTAGCCAATTTTTTAGTCCCATTTTGTTTATTTATTTTAACAACGCTTCTTTCAGTAATAACAGGAATTATTTCATATACCCCTAACTCTACTGCTTTCTGCACAATTAATTCCATTTTAGCTTGTTTGGGTAAAGCTTGAAAAAGGTAAATTTTTGTCTTTAGCTCGGTAACCGAATGTGTCTTTTTGACTATTTTTGTATTTATATAGTCACCTTCAATATTATTAATTATACAATAATAATCATTACTATGTCCATCACAAATTACAATTTCGTCATTTTTATTCATTCTAAGTACATTTTTAATATGTTTTACATCATCACCAATAATACGAATTTCATCTTCAATAATTTGGTTAGGTTCTACAAAAAATCTATGCATATAAAACACACTTTCCTTTCAAAAGTACATAGCAACAATAGCTGCCCATTCTCCCATTTCTTTAATTTCTATTATTTTAAAGCCATTAGTTGACAGAGCATCTTTTACATCTTCTACTCTATCTAATATAATTCCAGAGGATATGAAAATACCATTAGGCATCAGGTATTTAGATACTCCCTTTGCCAATATCATTATTATATCTGCCATAATATTAGCAACTACCATATTTGCTTTAATATCTACTAATTTTAGTAAGTCACCATTGATTACATTAACTCTATCATCTACTTTATTAGTAACAACGTTTTCTTTGGCAGCTTTTACAGCATTTTTATCAAGGTCAACACATGTCACTTCTTTAGCTCCTAATTTAGCAGCTGCAATTCCTAATATTCCACTTCCACAACCTACATCTATCACCAAATCATCATTTGATAAATATTTTTTAATCATACTAACACACATGGAAGTAGTCTCATGTGTTCCTGAACCAAATGCCATCCCTGGATCTATCTCTATTATAACATCATCATGAGTTTTTCTTGTGTACTTTTCCCAAGTCGGTTTAATTATTATATTGCTATCTATCTTAAAAGGCTTATAATATTTTTTCCAATTATTAGCCCAATCTTCATCATCTATGATAGTTGATTCGATATTGCTTGCTCCAACATCTAGATATTTGCCTATATCCATTATTTTAGCTTCTATTTCATCTATTGTTTCAGCAATATTCTCTTTATCAGATAAATAAAATCTAATATAAGTATCTTTATCATTATCAATAACCCCATCTTCAATATAATCAACTATTATTTCTTCCATGTCTTCATTTGATAGGGTATTGTCAACTACTTCTATACCTTCTATACCTTGCTCAGTAAGCATATAACTTACCGCTTCAATGGCTTCATCATTGATATAGACTTTACACTGTGTCCATTTCAATATATTACACATCCTTCTAGTACGCCATAATATTTATCGTATGTAGCCTATCATTTAATCAAAGGCATCCATTACTTTATCATACCACTTTTTTTTCTTACCGTCTTTGAAATCTTTAACGTTTTCTCCAAAAGTAGATGAAAATTCTTTTAGTAATTCTTTTTGTTTGTCATCTAATTTTTTAGGAACATCCACGACCACTGTAACATATTGGTCTCCTCTAATCTTGGAATTCCTTATATGAGGTACACCTTTTCCTTTTAACCTGAATCTAGTATGTGTTTGTGTTCCTTCTTTTATTTCATACTTTACATTTCCTTCAAGAGTAGGCACTTCAAGTTCTGCTCCAAGTGCTGCTTGAGCAAAAGATATAGGTAACGTATAAAAAATGTCAACCCCTTGTCTTTCAAAAAAGTCATGAGGTTTTACATATATAGTAACCAATAAGTCTCCTCTAGGTCCACCATTAGTCCCTGGTTCGCCTTTTCCACTTAATCTTATACTTTGACCATTATCAATACCCGCAGGAATATCTACAGATATTTTTTTTCTCTTTCTTAAATATCCTGTTCCTCTACAAGTTGAACATTTTTCTTTTATTACTTTCCCTGTTCCACCACAATTATTACATGTTTTAACGCTAGTTATATTACCAAACATAGTCTGTTGATTATATCTAACTTGACCTGAACCTTTACAGTGTGAACAAGTTTCTGCTGTTGTACCTTTTTTGGCACCAGTACCTGAACAGTCTTCACATGTTTCTGAAACCACCATATCAATTTCTTTTTCTACACCAAATACCGCTTCTTTAAATTCCAAAGTAACAGAAGTTTTTAGACTAGCACCTTTAGTTGGAGCATTAGTATTTCTTCTGCGGCCTCCACCACCAAAGAAATCTCCAAATATATCTCCAAATATATCTCCAACATCTGAGAAATCAAAGCCTTCTGCTCCGCCGCCGCCGCCATTACTAAATGCTGCGTGACCAAATTGATCATATTTTGATCTTTTTGCTGAATCACTTAAAACCTCGTAAGCTTCTGATGCTTCCTTGAATTTATGTTCAGCAGATGTATCACCCGGGTTCATATCAGGATGATATTGCTTTGCCAATTTTCTATATGCTTTCTTTATATCAGCATCATTGGAATTTCTCTCAATACCTAATATTTCGTAATAGTCTCTCTTATCTGCCATAATTCCCACCTACCTCTTTTATGATTAATTTTGAATTATATATTTTTCCTTGATTTATAAGTTAAGTAGAACTAAATAATTACTGGCTCTATAGCAATTCTTTAATTCAACTTTTATATAATAGTATTAAATTCACCACAATATATATTGTCAATACAAAAAAGACGCCTCATAAAAGATATCAATTATAACGAAAATATCTTTATAAGAATCATTATATATTGTGGTCAAAATATCACATTTATCACGTATAATAAAAAATTTACGTTTATAATATATATATTCTTTAGAAAAGCCAAAGACCAATGTCTTTGGCTTTTTTACAATTTTATATTTTACACTTCTTTGAAGTCTGCGTCAACCACATCATCATCATTATTTTGTTGTTCTTGATTTGGTGAAGCTCCTTGGGCATCTTGAGCACCTGGTTCTGCACCTGGTCCAGCACCTGCAGCTCCTGCCTGTTGATATAATTTAGTTGATAACTCTGTGAAAACAGTCATTAATGCTTCTTTTGCTACTTTGATTTCTTCAATATTAGCATCTGTCATATTTTCTATAGTTGATTTACCAAGTACTTCTTTCAACTTAGTAACTTCAACTTCTACTTTTTCTTTTTCAGCAGCGTCAACTTTATCGCCTAAATCAGTTAATGTTTTTTCAGTTTGGAATACAAGTGAATCCGCTTCATTTCTTACATCAATAGCTTCTTTTCTCTTCTTATCTTCTTCTTCAAAGTTTTGAGCTTCGTCAACTGCTTTGTTAATTTCATCATCAGATAAGTTAGTACTAGCTGTAATTGTAATATGTTGTGTTTTACCTGTTCCAAGGTCTTTAGCTGTAACATTAACAATACCATTTGCATCTATATCAAAAGAAACTTCAATCTGAGGAATTCCTCTTCTTGCTGGTGGAATACCATCTAATTGGAATCTTCCAATTGTCTTGTTGTCTTTAGCAAATTCTCTTTCCCCTTGAACTACATGGATATCAACAGCAGGTTGGTTATCCGCAGCAGTTGAGAATACTTGACTCTTCTTAGTAGGAATAGTTGTATTTCTTTCGATTAACTTAGTAGCTACACCACCTAAAGTTTCAATACCAATTGATAAAGGAGTTACATCAAGTAATAAGATATCGCCTGCTCCTGCTTCTCCTGATAATTTACCACCTTGAATAGATGCACCGATTGCAACACATTCATCTGGATTAATTCCTTTAAATGGTTCTTTACCTGTTAATTTATTTACTGCATCTTGTACAGCTGGAATACGTGTTGATCCACCAACTAATAATACTTTATCAAGTTCAGATGCTGAAAGACCTGAATCTCTTAATGAATTATTAACAGGACCCATTGTTTGTTGAACAAAGTCAGCTGTTAATTCATCAAATTTAGCTCTAGTAAGTGTAATATCCAAATGTTTTGGTCCTTCTTGTGTAGCAGTGATGAATGGTAAGTTAATATTAGTTGTTGTTGCTGATGATAATTCTTTTTTAGCTTTTTCTGCTGCTTCTTTTAATCTTTGAACAGCCATCTTATCATTAGTTAAATCTATACCATCTGAAGTCTTGAATTCTTTTATAAGGTGATTCATAACACGTTCATCAAAGTCATCTCCACCAAGTTTGTTATTACCACTTGTAGCTAATACTTCAATGACACCGTCACCGATTTCAATGATAGATACATCAAATGTTCCACCACCAAGATCATAAACCATTATTTTTTGTTCATTTTCATTGTCAAGACCATATGCTAAAGCTGCTGCAGTAGGCTCATTGATAATTCTTTTTACTTCAAGACCAGCTATTTTACCTGAATCTTTTGTTGCTTGTCTTTGACTATCTGTGAAGTAAGCAGGAACTGTAATAACAGCTTCTGTCACTTTTTCACCTAGATAGCTTTCTGCATCAGCTTTTAATTTTTGAAGAATCATTGCAGAAACTTCTTGAGGTGAATATTTTTTATCATCAATAGTTACTCTAAAATCAGTACCCATATGTCTCTTGATTGAAGCTACTGTTTTATCTGGATTAGTAATCGCCTGTCTTTTAGCAGGCTCTCCTACCAATCTTTCTCCATTCTTTGTAAATGCAACAACTGATGGTGTTGTTCTAATACCTTCTGCATTAGCAATTACTACTGGCTTTCCACCTTCCATAACTGCAACACATGAGTTAGTTGTACCTAAGTCAATTCCAATTATTTTACCCATTTAATTTCCTCCTTCATATCAATACACTCGTCAATAGGACGATTATTATTTTTAATAACATCTATATATAAGATGCACAATATCATAATCATGCATTCTATATTTTTATTTTAGTAATATTAATTTACTACTTTTACCATGCTATGTCTTAAAACTGAATCATTGTACATATATCCTTTTTGGAATACTTCTGCAACTACATTTTCGCCCAAATTTTCATCATCAGCGTGGGTAACGGCGTGATGGAAATTAGGATCAAACTCATTTCCTTCAGCTTTAATTTCCTCAACTCCAAGTTCATTAAGAGCACTTATAAGTTGTTTGAATATCATTTCTACACCTTGAGTAAAAGGTAACTCCTTTTGTTCTTCTGATATACTATCAAGTGCACGTTCAAAATTATCTACAATCGGCAATAATTTATCTAATGTTTCTTTAGCTCCATTTTCATACATCATGGATTTTTCTTTTATAGTTCTTTTTCTAAAGTTATCAAATTCTGCCATTGTTCTTTGTAATTTATCTACATATTCGTTAACTTCATTTTCTTTTTGTTTCAGTTTTTTATTCATATCATTTTCTCCAGTAGAATCTTCTTCTAATTTTACATCTTCAACATTTTCTAAATTTTCTTCTGAATCTTTTTGACTATTATTTTGTTCAACTTCTTCTTCATTAATTTTTCCATCTTTGATTTCTTCTTCTTTAGCCACTATATAACCACCTTTCTATTTTAACTTGTTAATAATATCTTCCATCTTTGACATTAAACTAGAAAGAGAACCTATGGTATTTTCATAATCCATCCGCTTAGGACCGATAATACCAATAAATCCAATATTCTCTTCACCAAGCTTATAGGTTGTAGTGATTAAACTACAATCTTTCATTTCATCAATAACATTTTCATTACCAATAGTAACTTTTATATTAACACCATTTTCTTCTAATACAGTATAGACCATATCTTTTAGAACTTGTTTTTCTTCAAGTCTATGTATTAGATTGGTAGCTTTTGAAATATCGTTGAATTCTGGAAACTTAAGTATATTAGTTGCACCAGATGTATAAATCTCTGTGTCATCAACAGATTTTATCGTATCAAATATTGCATCTAATACTTTATTAACAATGTCTGCGTTATTTCCAGCAAAATCTTTGAGTTGTTGAATTAACGGTAAATTAATTTGTTCTAGTGTAAGTCCATATAACTGCTCATTAAGCACAAAAGTTAATCTATTCAACATTGTTTGATGTACTGGTTCATTAATATTAATCATATAGTTTTTAATAATATTACCATCTGTAACTATAACAGCCAGTATTCTTTTCTTTTGTATGCCTATCAATTGTATGTTTTTTATCTTAGCTTTATTAATCTGTGGTGATGAAACAAGCGTAGCATAATTTGTTTCATTCGCAAGCATCTGAGCAATATTTTTCAACAAGGATTCAATCCTATCTACTCGTTGAAACAGCTGTTCTATATACAAACCATTATTAATTTCATCATGATGAAGATTCATGAGTCTGTCAACATATAGCCTATACCCCTTATCAGATGGTATTCTACCTGCAGAAGTATGAGGTTGCAATATAAGACCTAACTCTTCTAGATCAGACATTTCATTTCTTATAGTAGCTGGACTTATTCCTAAGTCATATTTTTTTGAAATTGTCCTAGAACCTACTGGTTCAGCTGTATCAAGGTAATCTAATATTACTGCTCTAAGAATTTTTATTTTTCTATCGTTTAGTTCCATATTCGCACCACCTTCTAATAGCTAAAATAATAAAAACATCAGTCATACTTAATAATAAATATTAATAAGTACAGTATGGTTAATATGTAACATCAATAAACTTCACGAAACTCATTTGATATTTTTCTGTTAGCACTCTGCTCTAATGAGTGCTAATGCTTGAAATAAAAATATCACTTGCAGATAGATTTGTCAAGTAATTTTACGAAATTTAATTATTTTTTTTATGAGAAACACATTTGTGATATCTTTTAATCCCTATGTTTATGCCCATAATAGCTAAATTAATCAAATAAAAACATAGCTAATGCAAAATTACTAACATCAATTCCCTTAGGGGTTAATTTCAATCTAAATCTATCATCAGTTATTAGTCCTTTTTCTATAAGTTCTTTTACAACCTCTTTATAATAATAGTCTATTTCATGTCCCCATCTATTATAAAAATCAATTTTGTCTATACCCTCTAATAATCTTAGCCCTAAAAACATATATTCTTCAATTGAAGTCTTTTTACTGATTTTATTAGTACCTTCCTTAAGTTTTTCAATATCCCCATTGATATCTATATATTTAGTAATATCATCAATATTTTTATAGCGAAACCCTTGAAAATATGAGGAAGCTCCTAACCCCAGCCCTATATATTCTTCTTCTTTCCAGTATACCTTATTGTGATAACATTCTTTATCATCCAACGCATAATTAGATATTTCATAGTGTTTATATCCATTCTCCTGCAACGTATTATGAATCAACCAAAACATATTACGTTCTACATCTTCACTGGGTAGATCAAGTTTATTATCCTCATATAACTTAGAGAAATTAGTTCCTTCTTCGATTATTAATGAATAATAAGATATGTGTTCTGGTTTAAGATTGATAATCTTTTTCAAATCATTTTCTAGGTCACTGATATTTTGGTTTGGTAAAGCAAACATTAAGTCAATATTTATATTTTTAAAACCACTATTTTTAATCAAATTATAATTTAGTAAAAATTCATCCCACGTATGGATTCTTCCTAATTTTTTTAATAATTTATCATTACATGATTGCAATCCAAGACTTATACGATTTACACCAGATAATAAAAGTGTTTCTATTTTCTGTTCATCAAGGGTCCCTGGATTTGCTTCTATTGTTATCTCAGCATTCTCATGGATATTATAATATAATTTTAGGGAATCAAATATTTTTTTTATATCAGCGCATGACAGAATAGACGGTGTACCACCGCCTACAAATATACTTTTCACGCTATATTCTTTTGTCATTTCGCTATAATTTTTTATCTCATTAATTAATGCTTTTACATATTCCTTTTTTACATTATCTTTATTATCAAATGATAAAAAATCACAATAATTACATTTACTTTTGCAAAAAGGAATATGAATATATAAGCTAATATTTTTCATCTTAAACACCTAATCATCTAACTTAAGCACACTCATGAAAGCTTGTTGAGGCACTTCTACATTACCTACCTGACGCATTCTTTTCTTACCTTTTTTCTGTTTCTCAAGAAGTTTTCTTTTTCTTGATATATCTCCACCATAACATTTAGCAAGTACATCTTTTCTCATTGCCTTTATAGTTTCTCTAGCGATTACCTTATTACCGACAGCTGCTTGTATTGGTATTTCAAATAGATGTCTAGGTATTTCTGTTTTCAATTTCTCAGCTATTTTTCTTCCTCTATCATATGCTTTATCAACATGAACAATAAAAGATAATGCATCTACGACTTCTTTGTTTATCAGTATATCCAGTTTTACAAGTTCAGATTCTTTGTACCCGACTAATTCGTAATCAAAGGATGCATAACCTCTTGTCCTGGATTTCAAAGCATCAAAGAAATCATATATTATTTCATTCAGTGGTAGTTCATAAGTCAGCATAGCTCTTGTTGCTTCAATATAGTTCATGCCGAAATATTCTCCACGTCTTTCTTGGCAAAGCTCCATTACTGTTCCTATATAATCTGTTGGAACCATAATCTCAGCTTTTACTATAGGTTCTTCCATAGTCCTTATCTCTGAAACATCTGGTAAATCAGTAGGGTTAGCAAGGTCAATGACTTCACCATTATTTTTGTAGACTTTATATATAACACTTGGTGCAGTTGTAACTAAATCAAGATTATATTCTCTTTCTAAACGCTCTTGTATGATTTCTAGATGTAGTAGTCCCAAGAAACCACATCTGAATCCAAAACCAAGAGCTATTGATGTTTCTGGTTCAAAATTAAGTGCTGCATCATTTAATTTCAATTTATCTAATGCATCACGTAAATCTTGGTATTTGGATCCATCCGCTGGATATAAACCACAGAAAACCATAGGGTTAACATTTTTATAACCTGGTAAAGGCTCACATATTGGATTACTAGCATCTGTTATAGTGTCCCCAACCTTAGTATCCTGAACATTTTTAATACTGGCTGTTATATAACCTACAGTACCTGCTTGCAAAGAATCAGCTGGTATAAATTGTCCAGCTCCAAAATACCCTACTTCAACTACTTCAAATTCTTTTTCAGTAGCCAGCATACGTATTTTCATGCCCTTTTTAACGTTTCCTTCTTTTATCCTGCAAAATACTATGACGCCCCTATAAGAGTCGTATAAAGAGTCGAATATCAACGCTTTCAATGGTGCATTAATATCTCCCTTGGGAGCTGGTATCTCTGCTACGATTTTTTCAAGCACACTTTCTATGTTAATGCCTTCTTTTGCAGATATCAACGGTGCATCTTGTGCATCTAATCCAATGACATCTTCAACCTCTGCTTTTACCCTATCAGGTTCAGCACTAGGTAAATCTATCTTATTAATTACTGTAACTATCTCTAGATCATGTTCCAGAGCTAAATATACATTCGCTAATGTTTGAGCTTCAATACCTTGTGCAGCATCAACCACAAGAACAGCTCCTTCACATGCCGCTAAACTTCTAGATACTTCATAGTTGAAATCCACATGTCCAGGTGTATCAATAAGGTTAAATATATACTCTTCACCATCTTTAGCTTTATATACCAGCCTGACGGACTGAGCTTTTATTGTTATACCTCTTTCACGTTCTAACTCCATATTATCTAAAACTTGAGCCTGCATTTCTCTAGCAGTCAATAGTCCTGTTAACTGAATGATTCTATCTGCTAATGTTGACTTACCATGATCAATATGTGCAATTATACAAAAATTTCTTAAATTATCCTGTTTAAATTTTGCCACAGACCAACATCCTCCTTAGCCCATTTTCTGTTGGTTATTATAGCATATATATATATAATTTAGCAACAAAATATATTTTTAAATTAATAATGGTTTAATGTTTTATTTTATGACTTCATATAAAATTTTCGCTAGAGGCTCCATAGCATTCATTGCTTCACTAACTGTATTTGTCTGAGCACCTACCTCAATTAATAAAGATTTTGGTTTTAGATGTAGATTATATCTATATCCCCTGAGATATATTTTTCGAGTAAAATTAGGATACAGTTCATTAGCTTTCAATTGCATCTGAAAACTAAATGCCATATTATCAACAACATACTTATTAGGCATTACTGGATATAAGGCTAACCCATTAAAAAACATGATTTTAGCGGTTTGTTCTCCATTAAGCTTATTAACTAACCTTACGTTACCTCTAACTCCATCCCTATGAATATCAATCATAACTTCTATAGAAGGGTTCTTTTTAATTAAATCTTTTAGCGGTGCTTCAATTCTCTGATAAGCTTCATCCCTATCAATTTTTCCATTAATAATATCATATTCTTTTCTATGATGAAGAACTTTTATTTTATATTTTTCTTCAAGTATACGTGCTAATTCATCTCCTACTCCTACAACAGTATCTTCTTTTTTACCCTTTACACTATCCACAAAACTTTCTTGTGAATGGGTATGGTAAATTAACACTTTTGGTCCATCTCCACTCATATCTATGGACATATCCTTGCTTAAGAATTTATCAATAGGAAATTTATCTTGTGTCGGATTAATACTAGGATCAAATGTGTATAAGTTCGATTTTAAAAAAGAAAAACTATTAAGTTGCTCCATAGAATAATTAGTTGTATTGACTACAGGTATCTGCTGTTCCAATGTATGAGATGAAAAAAAGCTTTCATCATGTTCATAGTGTTCCAAATCATTTTGGAATGTTTTATCTTTTTGGTTGATTTTAGGATAATTCTCAGAAGCAGTACAATAAGAATAATCACTCTCGTTCATTACAAATGAAATAAGAGGAATATTATATCCGTATAATGCCTCGATTTTATTATAATTACTTATATCTAAGTTGGTCTTGTCATTACTCTCTAGATAATATTCAACCGAAGGATTAACGGAGTGAATTATTCTAGTAAAAAACGATGAATCAATATCAGAAAAAACGAGATTCTTAAAGCTAATCATCTCGTTAGTAAAATATAGTCCAAATAATTTTATTATAATTATAATAGATAATACTATTAACACTGCCATATAAACAAGTGAAGCTTTTTTGTTTTTCTTAAGTAGATATGCTTTATTCATTTAATCACCCTTATCCTTGCAGTGGACAGTCTAATTGCTTTCTTATTTCAACATGTCCTCATTAAATTAACATCTTATAAAAATATATTTTTGGACAAGGGGATTTATTACAAAAACTATAAAGTTATCCGTATTCCTACGATAAAAACTTTGTAATTTCATCAAATTCTAGATTAGGCTGCAACATTATATTCAATGAAGACGCTATTATGTTACTTAACCTTTTAATAACCGCATCAATCTCTTTTGGCGTAACAAATAAATTACCAACATACGGATAAAGAACCTCTTTTATCAACTGATATTTTTCTTGTTCGTTGAAACTATTAATCATGTCAGCTATTTCCGTATTTTCTTTTGCTTGCTTTTTCATCTCTACAAGTAATTCTTCCATAGTATCATTTACTATAGTTGCAGCATCGACTACTGTTGGAACACCAATAGCTATTACTGGGACGCCCAATGACTCTTCTGTAAGCCCTTTACGTCTGTTACCAACACCAGAACCAGGATGAACTCCTGTATCTGCAATCTGTATAGTAGAATTGACTCTTGTAGTTCTTCTAGAAGCAAGAGCATCAATTGCTATTACTAAACTAGGCTTGATCTTATTAACAATACCTTGAACTATTTCAAACGTCTCCATACCCGTTTGTCCCATGACACCAGGTATAATCGCACTAACCTTATTAAATCCATCCTCACCCTCAGGTTCTCCGAATTCTTGAAAAAGATGTCTAGTAACCAAAACATTGGAGACTGCTCTAGGTCCAAGTGAGTCTGGTGTTACATCTCTATTTCCAAGACCTACGATTAAAACTGTCATATCTTTATTAACTTTTGCTAAATCACCTAATTGTTTCGCTAATTCTCTCACTATCTCTTCATGAGCTTCTGGTGCATTTTGCTTCATCATTTCACATTCCATAGTTACATAGCTACCTATAGGTTTATTTAGTGCTTTTGCTCCATGTTCGTCAAGAATATTTACTTTTGTTATAGATAACTCAATATCCTTTATGTTATCTACTATTACTTCAACTCCTTTTATCTCAATATCTTCTTCCCCAACCATCTCTCTAGCTTCAATAGCTAAATCGGTTCTGACATTATATCTTTGTTCTACTTGCTCTAATTTTTCTTTACTATTGTTATCCATCAAAATCAATTCCCTTCTAAAGATTATTGCATACCGTTTAGAAAATATTTTTTCCAATTATTTTTTATATATTCATTGACTTATCATGCATTCTATATTAAAATACAAGAGTATGTTTATGTGCGATATTTATTTGAAGTCCACAAAAGACTTTAAGACTATAATGAATGGTCTATAAATAAATGTTTAGTTTCCTTTATTCCCACTGCGAAACAAAAATATTTATAAAAATTTTGGAGGTTATTTCATTGGCAAATATTAAATCAGCAAAAAAAAGAATTAAAGTAACAGAGACAAAAACTGAGAGAAATAAAGCAATAAAATCAAGAGTAAAAACAGAAACTAAAAAGGTTTTAGCTGCTGTTGAATCCGGAGATAAGACAACTGCTGAAAAACAATTATTAGTAGCAATTTCTTTTATAGATAAAGCTAAAACAAAAGGTATTTATCATAAAAATACTGCTGCAAGAAAAGTTTCTCGTTTAACAAAAGTCGTAAATAACGCATAATCAAAAGCCGTACAATTGTACGGCTTTTTTATTTGTCGTTTTTTATAAGAAAATTAATCAGCTATACTTCATTATAACAACTTCCACACCTATCCTAGCATCGATTTTACCGATTTTGATATTACTATCTGTCTCCAAACAGTCCTTCAATGCTTCTTTCAAGTTATCGGCAGTTAAGTTTTTACCCTGACGCAAACATTCTCTAACAATGAATGGCGCAAGTTTAATCTTGCTTCCTATATCTCGTTCACTTAATCCTTTTTCATGTAATAATTTGCTTTGCAATATTAATCTGAATTGACGTATCAACATGAATAATATTCTTCCTGGTGGTTCCTTAGCAATTATCATATCGTGATATAATAATACTGCTCTCTCTCTTTTGTTTTGTCCCATAGCACTTACTAACTCAAATATCTTGTTCTCTATACTTCTTGTACATATTTCATCAATGGAACCTCTTGTAACAATATCTTTATCCTGACAATACATAACCAGCTTTTCTATTTCATTATTTATGTTCGCCATGTCAGTTCCTACTGTCTTCAAAAAATGTAAAGCTACACTTTTCTCAATTTTTTTCCCGGAACCATGTAATTTTTGACCAACCCATTTAACCAAATCATTCTCAGTCATTTTATTAAAACTTGCTACATAACCCTCTTTATTAATCAGTTTATATAACTTACTTCTTTTATCAACCTCATCTTCTAGAAAAATCACTGTTGTAGATTCTGGTATATCAGTAATTCTCTCTGATATAGCAAGTGAATTATTACTTTTCCCCTTGAATAATTTAGTATAGCTTACAACAATAACTCTTCGGTTTGCGAAAAAAGGTAAAGTCTCGATTGCACCAAATAACTTATCAACATTCATATTATTTTTATCAAAATAATCATAATTCATAGTTTGATCAGTATCAATTAACAATCCATCTATTAATTTTTTTAAATAAATCTCTAATAAATATTTTTCTTCTCCATAAAATAGATATACATTATGATATTCGCTACTTTGTAGTTGTTTTTTTAAACCTTTCATATTCTGCTCCTAAAATTTTCATTTTACTCCCAAAAAGATCTGTTTATCACTGTAATATGTATTGATACCCATGTTATATCCATCTGTTTTAATGGTAATTGCTCCATCTGTGGATGTATTAAAAATAGGTATATCATTTTTCATATATCTCTCAACAATTTCTTTATGGGGATGTCCAAACCTGTTGTTCCTACCGGAACTTATTACAGCTAACCGTGGCTTAACATATTCAACAAACTCTTTTGTTGATGAACTGTTAGAGCCATGATGGGGTACTTTAATTATATCACTGTTTAAATAATCTGTATATTTATTGTTAATTTTTTCTTCTTCTTCTTTTTCTATATCACCAGTAAATAACTCATCAAATGATTTATATTTTAATTTTAATACCAATGAGTAAGCATTATTATTATGAAAAGTTGTTGTGTCTTTTAAAGGATACAGAGTTTCAAAAGTAATATATTTATCCTTGATAACATCCTTTTCATTGATGTATACAATATTAATTTTTTTCTCATTCGCTCTACTAATCAACTCTTCTAGTAATATATCTTTTTCCCCCTTGTTTTTATAAGCATAGGGGAGAAGGATATTATCTATCTTAAAATAGTCTACTAACTCTATTAGACCTCCAACATGATCTCTATCACTATGAGTCATTATCAGACAATCAATTTTGCTGATACCGTTATATTTAAGATAAGGTCTTAAAATATAATATCCTGTATCCCTATCTGTTGTTTTTTTCTTAAGATTTCCTCCTCCATCAATAATATACACTTTCCTATCCGGTGAAATTACAACTGCACTATCTCCTTGACCTATATCTAAATGGACTATTTCTAGAGGTTTCTCTCTGATATAAAATACTAAATTCATAACCAATAATGCAGAAGCTGCTATAGCAATCAGTTTTTTGATTATTTGTTTATCTATTTTTTCATAAGCAAACATAGATATTAACACTAATATTGTAACAAACAAAACAATATTAATGAGATTCGGTTTCCCAATTATGATAGTACTTAACGGAAGACTATTGGCTGATTCACAGCATAAGTCATAAAAATTAAGTATATAAAATATGATTCCAGAAATTAATTTACCAAAATAAATTGAGACAGAACCAAATATAAGCCCAATAAATCCAAATAAGACGACTATTGACATAAGAGGAACTACCAAGATATTAACCAGAACAGAATAGATATGCAATTCATAAAAATTAATAATCATGACCGGCATAGTACCAAGTGTCGCAGCTAGACTGACATTAAAAATTGCTAACACCTTATTGCTATTTTTATTGTATAATTCATCAAGTGCTGGGGTTATCGTAATTATTCCTATAACTGCTGTAAAAGATAATAAAAAACCTATATCCCATAAGTTATAAGGATTAATCACAAGTATTATTATTGCGGCAGTTGCTATAGCTGAATATATATCATATGTCCTTCCAAAAAAATATGCTAATAATATGATAGAAAGCATGATTACAGCTCTAATTGTTGAAACACTTGCTCCAGTTAAGATTAAGTAGAGTACTAAAAAGCATATAGTAATTATTACACCTTTCTTTTTGGAAAATACTAAACATATGAATCCAAAAAAACCATACCCAAGAATTGCTATATGTAATCCAGATATTGCTAATACATGTGAGATACCAGATTCAGAATATTTATTTTTAGTATCTACAGATAAATAAGATTTTTCTCCTAAGATCATTGCTTTCATTAAGCTTGCTTGATCTTCGGGTAAAATCCTATCATATACCTTAATTGATTCATTTTTAATATATGCAAACTTCTTTTTCATAGAATATTTAAATAGGGTTAAAATACTCATTTTATTGTTATCCATGATTTGATAGTCTTTCAAAAATAATTTGTATTTTATTCCTCTTATCCGATAATATTTTTCTTCGTCAAATTGTCCTTGATTGGTAGGTCTACTTAGTTTATTCAACTTTCCATTTACAGTAACATAATCGCCTACTTCCAAATCAGTAATATCAGTGCCATAAACCTTAATATTAACTCCCTCAGAGTAGGTCTCATCATCTATAATAATCTTATTAGCACTTATAATAAATTGGGTCTTTTCTCCATTACTAGCAATATCATCTATATGTCCTTCCACTAAACATGATACAGTACCATCAAATATCTTATCTATGGTATTATTACTTAATTCTATATGATTACATATATTTATGTATGCAAAAAAGCATATCAACGGAAAAATAAGTACCCCTTTCCATAAATATGTCTTATATAAGATACCAGCTAATATGATTGTAATACTAAACAATAATATCACAAGCAATATATTTCTAATATAATACCCTACTAAGAGTCCTGTTAAATAGAAAATACATATTGAAACTGCAGGCCTTTTCATACAATTAATTCTCCCCAAAGCCCCTCTCAATAACACCAAAGAAAAAAACATTTCCACCCCTCTGCTAAGAAGAGTGGAAAATCATTATTTTTTATTATTGTCTATTACTAAATCCAGATTTCTTTCAAATAATATATTGAATTGTACATGTCCTTTGAATAATTCTTCTTTTTCACCTTCGATTAAGAATTGAACCTTATTAATATCAGGAAGCTCAGTTAATGTATTAACTATTGAATAGATAGTAAGTAACTCTCCTGTTGAACCACCTGTATGTTTAGTTTTAAATTCTTTACTAAAATCTACGTAGCAGACACCTTCACTTATAGATGTACTGATAACTTTAGCCTCCTCCGGTATAGTTCTTACTTCTGTGTCGATTAATGGACCATTTATCAAAAGATTAAGAACTGTTTTCTCTAATGGTTCATTTGGATTAACTTCTACTTGTACCTCTTCAGGAATTAATCCTAGACCTTCTTTATCAGAGAAATATAATAAAACTTTTTTCAATGTTTTGTTTTCATTTTCAGGATCATCAAAAACCAATTGATCTTTACCGATGGCTCCAATAGCCTTACCGTCAGGTCCTTTTAGAGGTACACCATCAACATATATCTCTACCTTATCGATAAAGTCCAATTCTGTAAGAGATGATATCAAAGAAAAACGACATAACGTCTCTTCTACAGTATCTAATTTATAATATTCATCTGAAACATTAAGTATTAGATTCAATTTTTCTAGTTTCACTTCTAATAATCTAATCTTAGAAGGCACAGTTATCAATGTATCCGGTTCATCTTCTATTCCTGTTTGTAAAAGTTCAAATATCTCTTTCACGATATCCTCGTCATTAACACTTGAAATATTAACATCTTTGGTTATCCATGAATTCTTTTCCTTATTTGATAAAAACAACTTAACATTCTTCTCACTGGGTTGTTGCTCAATACTACTTTTAGGCTTGTTACCACAGCCTGTTAACGCTAATAGTAGAAAAACATACAACAAACAAATTCGCAATATTTTCCCCACTTCATAACACCTCCAACGAAATAAGCCATTAGATTTATATATTTTCATGTATTGGCCTTTTTAGTGGTAAACTAACTTCAAAAGTTGTACCACTTCCTAGTTCACTACTACACCTTATAAACCCTTTATGCATAAGTATAGCTTGGTGTGTAATAGATAATCCAAGCCCTGTACCCCCTGTTTCCCTCGAACGTGTTTTATCAACTCTATAAAATCTTTGAAAAACTTTATTTATACTTTCCTTTGGTATACCTATCCCCGTATCAATAACAAATATCTGTGCATTTTGATAATCAGAATTAAGCTTAACTCTTATTGTTCCATATTCTTTATTGTACTTTATTCCATTTTCAATTAGATTGGTTAATGCCAGTGAAATTTTAGTCTTATCCACCTCTGCAATAACCTCTCTGTAACTTTCAAAAACCATTTCTACACCTTTAATATCAGCTAAAGGTTTTAATCTTTTAAGAATAGACTCGATTAATAAGTTAATGTTGGTTTCACTAACATTCAACTCATTGTCGTTTTTATCCAAAGTCACCATAGTAAGTAAATCGTTAATTATAGTAGTTTCTCTTTCTATCTCACTACTAATATCTTCAAAAAATTCTTTATATAGTTCTTTTGGTGCATCTGGTTGCATCAATAAAGACTCAGCCAATACTTTAACTGAACTTAGGGGTGTCTTTAATTCATGTGACACATTAGCAACAAATTGTCTTCTGCTTTCATCAACCTGTTGTAATTTCTCAGTCATATGATTAAATGCTGTCCCTATCTCTTCAATCTCATTATTACCCTTGATATCTATCTTTTCATCAACATTTCCATCGGTAATCTTATTAATACTTACTAATAGTTTCTTGAAAGGCTTCGTTATGAGTCCTGAGAAATTATAACTAAGCGTTAGAATCAAGATCAACAACGCTAATATTATCAGGTACGAAATACTTTTCAAACTGCTGATAGAATTATTAATATCATCATAGGAATTTGTAAGTATAATAGCACCATGTACTTCATCTTTTTTTTCATCTTTGATAGGAGTTACTACCTTAGCAAGGTTCATGCTTTTTTTGAATACTGAACTGCTTTGACCTCCTAGAGCATCTATTACTTCTTGTTTAGCATATGACTTACCTGTATCAATACCATTGGAATCAAATTCAACATTACTTTTGACATTCAATATGACTATTCTCTCAAAATCTTGTCCGCCAATAATACTTACGTAATCTTTGATACCTGAACTATCGTTGATAAATCCTCTAACCATGAGATTAGTTGATATTATATTGGCTTGTCTAAACATAGATCTTGATTTTTCTTTTACATAATAACTTTCCAAAGAGTTAATCAATATGTTTGTTAATAAAATAAGTGGTATGATACTTACAACTACATAAGAAATAAATATCTTAGCCCTTACACTGTTAAATATTTTTCTTGTTTTGATAATAATAACCAACACCCCACTTAGTATGAATGAACTTGGGCTCGCTTGGATTTGGCTCTACTTTCTCTCTAAGTCGTCTTACATGTACGTCCACAGTTCTTACATCACCAGGGTAATCATAGCCCCAAACAATATTGAGTAGATTCTCTCTACTATACACTTTATTCGGATGCTTACTAAAAAGTTCAAGTAAATCAAATTCCTTCGCTGTTAAATTAACTTCTTGGTTGTTAATAAATACTCTTCTGCTTTCGCAATCAATCTTTAATTCTCCAGAATTGATAACCGTTTCAGAATCACCATTATATTCAGTTTTGATCCTTCTGAAAACCGCTTTCATTCTAGCCTTTAATTCAAGAATATTAAATGGTTTTGTCATGTAATCATCTGCACCATATTCAAGTCCTAGAATCTTGTCCATGTCTTCACCTTTAGCCGTAAGCATAATAACAGGCATATTAGAAAATTCTCTTATCTGCCTACATACTGATAACCCATCTATCTTAGGTAACATAACATCCAGTATTATTAGATCATATACGTTCGTTTTAGCTAAATCAAACGCTTCCTGCCCATCATAAGCAACATCAACTATCATGTCATCCTGCTCAAGACTAAATTTTATACCCTTAACTATTAATTTTTCATCGTCCACCACTAATATCCTTTTAGACATAGTAGACACCTCACTTTACAATAATTGAATCTTTTATCTTATTAAAAGCCCCTTCTTTGATTCCACTTACTTTCATAATATCTTCAATGGTTTCAAAATCTCCGTGTTCTTCTCTATAATCTTTAATGAGTTTAGCACGTGACTCACCAATACCAGAAAGCGTTGTCAATTTTTCTATTGATGCAGTATTGATATTAACTAATTTTCCTTCTGCATCTTCAGTGTCAAATTCTCCTGTTTCTATTTGTTCCTTGCTTGGGAAAATTATTTGTTCCCCATCTTTTACCTGTCGTGCCAAATTAACATAATCTGTAGCGGCTTCTTTGGTCAAACCACCAGCAAGTTCCAGTACTTCATAAACTCTTGAATCCTCTTTAACATTATAGATTCCTTCATCTACTACTTCACCACAAATATGTACAATAATGGTCTTTTCTAATTCTTTTGCATCCTCAGTATCCTCATAATTATTATCTTCAGAGTCAGTAATAGTATCTTCATTGCTATCTACTTCATCGTTAACCTCTATTGAAACACTGCTTTTGGAATTAGCATAGACTATACCAACCATAATTACCAATAAAACAAAAGCACCATAATCCCATTTGTTCTTCATAACTATTTCTCTCCATCCATAAGCTAGTCCTAATCTTTAGTTATTATAAGTATAGAGTAAATATAATTATGAGTCCCCTCTTCAAATGATTATCTAGTATTTTCTCTTAATCCTTGTACCATAATCAATGATGTATCTGTTATAACCTTTATCCATAAGGGGTGAACTAAATACAAAATCTGCTGTAGCTACATTAGATGCTACCGGTATATCATATAATACAGCTATTCTAAGTAATGCTTTTACATCAGGATCATGTGGTTGAGCTTCCAAAGGATCCCAGAAGAATACGAGAAAGTCAATATCATTCTCTATTATTCTAGCACCTATCTGTTGGTCTCCACCTAACGGACCACTTTTATATCTTCTTACAGGCAGATTGGTTTCTTTTGCTATTACACTACCTGTTGTTCCAGTTGCATACAAAAAATGTTTTGATAATATTTCTCTATTATTAGAAACCCATTCAATCAAGTCTTTTTTCCTGTTATCATGAGCAACTAATGCTATATGTTTTTGTTTCCCCATTTTAACTTGGAACATTATTTTCCTCCTAAGTATAATTTATTTTTTTAAAGTCTAACCTATATACACTGAATTTAACATCATCATTATAATTTATAACTTAATTAAATTCAATATGTAAACCAGAGTAATTATTTCTTTACTCTACTACTCATTGTACATAAAATCCATAAATTTTACAATGCATTTAACACAAATATAATAATTAAATATGTAATAGCCTAGGTTAATTGTGGTATAATAAATAGGATAATTAAGTTATTATTAAACCAAGGATAAATATTTCAAATAGTAAATGGAGTGATAAACATGATAAATGATGGATATGTTAGAGTCGCTTCTGCTTCTCCTGTAATCAAGGTTGCAGATGTGGATTTTAATACAAATGAAATAATTAAATTAATAGACGATGCAGTTGATAAAGACGTATCAGTACTAGTTTTACCTGAATTATGTATCACAGGTTATACTTGTGCGGATCTTTTTTTCCAAGAACCTTTAATAAGAACTAGTATGGAAAAACTGGTTTATCTAAAAAAATATTCTCTAGGTAAAGATATACTTTTTGTGGTAGGTGTTCCAATTAAATACAAGAACTCACTATATAACTGTGCTGCCGCAATTTCAAATGGAAAAATCTTAGGTATCGTACCTAAAACATATATTCCAAATTATAATGAATTCTATGAGCACCGCTGGTTTTCATCTTCAGAAACTATCACTAATGATAAGATAGTAATCGATTCGGAAGAGATTCCATTTGGTTCTTCTATATTATTCAGACATAATGAATATGAAGATTTATGTATTGGAATAGAGATATGTGAGGATCTGTGGTCTCCCCTCCCACCTAGTACTGTACATGCTATTAATGGAGCAACTATTATTCTTAATCCATCTGCAAGTAATGAATTAGTCGGCAAAAGTTCATATAGAAAAGCTTTAGTATCATCTCAATCAGCTAAAACTATTACCTCTTATGTCTACTCTTCATCCGGATTTGGAGAATCTACTACGGATGTTGTTTTTAGTGGTCATTGCCTTATATATGAAAATGGGTCAAAATTAAAAGAAAACAATAGATTCATGTTAGAATCTACTTTAATATATTCAGATATTGATATAGATAAATTAATGGCTGATAGAATAAAAATGACAAGTTACTCTAACCATTTAACTAATCGTTTTGATTCAGAATATATGGTTATACCTTTTGATTTACCTCTTAAGGAACGAAAAAACATTGATAGATTCATTGACCCTCAACCATTTGTACCAAACAATGAAGAAAAAAGAAGCAAGCGCTGCGAAGAGATATTCTCAATCCAGACATTAGGGCTTGCAAAAAGAATCATGCATATAGGTTGTGAAAAAGTCATCATCGGCATTTCTGGCGGCTTGGATTCAACTCTTGCTCTACTTGTATGTGCTATGACATATGATCTTCTTGGTAGAGATAGGAAAAATATTATTGGTGTGACTATGCCTGGTTTTGGAACCACTGATAGAACTTATAACAATGCCATATCTTTGATGAACCACCTTGGAGTAACTATCAAAGAAATTTCAATCAAACAATCTTGTCTTGTTCACTTTGAAGATATTGGACATGATCCAGAGGATCATAGTACCACTTATGAAAATGTACAAGCCAGAGAAAGAACTCAAGTATTAATGGACTTATCTAATAAATTGAATGGTATAGTCATTGGAACTGGTGATTTATCAGAAATGGCTTTGGGCTGGGCAACCTACAATGGTGATCATATGGCTATGTACTCTGTTAACACAACCATCCCTAAAACTTTGGTTAGATATTTAGTTAAATGGATTACTGAATATAAAGTAGGAGAAAATGCTAAAGCTGTACTGATGGACATACTTGATACTCCTGTTAGTCCAGAACTTCTTCCACCTGATAAGAAAACAGGCAAAATCAAACAAAAAACAGAGGAAGTTGTTGGTCCATATGAATTACATGATTTCTTCTTATACAATATGTTAAGATTTGGTTTTTCACCTAAAAAGATATATAGACTTGCTTTGCAAGCCTTTAATAATCAATATACTGGTGAAACTATTAAAAAATGGATAACTACTTTTTATAAAAGATTCTTCATGCATCAATTCAAGCGTTCATGTATGCCCGATGGTCCAAAAGTAGGTTCAATCTGTCTTTCTCCAAGAGGAGATCTTAGAATGCCAAGTGATGCAGTCTCTAAGATTTGGTTTGAAGAAATAAATGATATAGATATATAGATATATATAAGGGACTATCTTACTTATGTTTCCATAAACTGATAGTCCCTTCAACTTTTTATTTTACTTTTAGTTAGTTATATTAACATTAGAGAAACGTATATCATAATCAATATTAAGAGTTATATCCTTATCTTCTTCATCTTCTGAAATATTTATTTCAAGATTACTTGCTTTATTATTTCCTTCAGCAACAACTTTCCACTCTTCTGGTACTTTAATTGTCATATTACTAAATAAAGCTAATACCTTTATTGTTGTTTCATCTTCAATATCAGCATCAGTTAAGTCAATATCTGAACCACCGAAAACAACAGCTGTATCTTCAATTTCTTGATCTTGCTCATATTTTATGTCTTCATTATTAAAAACAGTAAGCTTGCTGAAAGAATCACTTAGTTTTTGAATTTTTTTATAAGCATAGTAAGTTCCTCCACCAATTGCAGCTCCTAAAACAATAAAAAATCTTTTCTTTTTCATTTGTATCCCCCTTTTTGTTGTAAGTACTATACTAATTATATCACTTAAATAATAATAGTAAAGATTTTACATATGAAATTTATGCTTCTTCTATCATATTTTCTACTTGGTTATTAATGGAATACCTTCTATCTTTTAATTCATTACTTTCTTTCACTAGTTTTCTTAGTATACTATTCACTTCGTCTTTGGTATTATCCACTTTGTCAATAGCACTATTTATCTTGGATTGAACAGCCCAATCCACAAAAAATCCATCAAAGAAGTAATCTGCAAAGCCTAAGAAATCACCTATGTCCAAATCTGCATTAATGTAATCATCTACGTCACTGAGTTCTCTAGCAAATGACCTTATCCACTTTTGCATATCAGATATATAACTCTGTGCTTCTGACATGTTTTCTCTTTTTGCCATAGTAGATAATAAGCCTCCACCAAGCATATCCCAAGTTCCCCAGTTCTTAGCTGAATGCAGTGCTTCATTTGCCTTATCAATACATGACCTGGTATTTTCACCAGCATTAATTGCTTCATCAATCTCTTTCAACTGATTACTAATATTTCTATCTTCTTCCATTAAACTTTCGATTTCGTTCCATTTATCAGGCATATAGGTCAATATAAAATCACGTTTTTGTTTTAAAAGGATTTTATATTCTTCTTCTGCTTGGCTAAACTTGTTATATTTAATATTTAGTTTTTCCAGAGAAATCTTACAATCTTCTAATTGTGTTAATACACTATCACATTTTAACTTAGCAGTTATAGCCTCTTGTTTTTCTTTATCTAACTTTTCTGCTTTATCATTCATAATAGTATGTAAGAAATTTGTAAGAGTAACTTTTGTAAGTTTTTCAACATCTTGTTCTTCTTTTCTAAAAGCTTCCTTTAATTGATGCCACTTATCTGTCAACTTTCCATAGTCTTCCTCAGTTGACTTTATAAGTTTCTTATAGCGATTAGCCTCACTCATATCTTCTACACATTGCCTTAACTTATTATCTAATTCATTTTTTTGTTCATTATCATAATTCATTTATACCACCCCTAATTATTATAGTTTATTATATTGTAAATCAATTATGTATTATTGTACACTCCATGAATTGTAAATTATCATCAATATAAACTCAATAATTATAGAAAGTAGAACTTATAATAGCAGTTTATGAATATTTCATAATTTCCTAAGCACAAAAAAATCCAAATGGGTCTAATCCCATTTGAATAATATAATACCACCAATGATAATAGCTACAGCAATAACTTTCTTCCAAGCAAATGACACTTGTTCCGTACCAAACAAACCAAATAATTCAATTAAATAAGCAATTATCAATTGTGAGACTAAGATTAGCATCACCGTACAAGCAGGACCTAATGTTGACATTCCTTTTACAACAGTAAATATGATAAATGCTCCTAATATACCACCTGTCAGATACCATTTACAATCCACCTTTAATAGATCCGAAAAACTATTTCGTCCTGTAAAAAACCATGCTGTAATACAAACTATAAAACCTGTTATCTGTACCAATGAATTAGTTACCCATATAGATGAACTCTCTGTAACTCTTGTATTAAAAACACCTTGAACACTCATTAGTGCTCCAGATATAATTGCAAAAATTGCAGCCATATTTATCACCCTTCTCATAAGACCCGAATCTGTTTAATTGTAATAACTAAATTTATTATTCTCAGAAGTTATAGTAAATATACAGTATTATTAGTGATTATCAGATGATAGTACTTATTATTTAATTATATCTAACTAAAATAAAATTAAGATAACCTTAAAATAGGACAAAAAGAAAAAAAGCATATAAGATTATATTATAACCTTACATGCTTATCTTATATACTATTTAGTTCAAATGTCTTATTTGCTTAATTTTTCATGAATAGCATTCGCAGCTTTTTTACCTGCTCCCATTGCAAGAATAACTGTTGCAGCTCCTGTAACAGCGTCTCCACCTGCATATACATTTTCTATAGTAGTTTCCATAGTATCTTCATTAACTACGATACAACCTCTTTTATTAACGTCAAGTCCATCAGTTGTATTTCTAAGAAGTGGGTTAGGTGTTTGACCGATAGCTACAACAACAATATCAACATCCATTATTTCTTCGCTACCTTCAATAGGCTGTGGTCTTCTTCTACCGCTATCATCTGGTTCGCCAAGTTCCATCTTGATACATTTCATACCAGTGACATGACCATCTTCACCAATAATTTCAATTGGATTCTTCAATAAATCGAATATAATTTGTTCTTCCTCTGCATGATGGACTTCTTCCAATCTTGCAGGTAACTCTTCTTTACTTCTTCTATAGACAATCTTAACTTCTTTTGCTCCCAATCTCTTAGCGGTTCTTGCTGCATCCATAGCTACATTACCACCACCGATAACTGCAACCTTTTCACCTATTCTTACAGGTGTTGGACTATTAGGGAAATCATAAGCTTTCATAAGGTTAACTCTAGTTAAGAATTCATTAGCTGAGTATACCCCATTAAGATTTTCTCCATCTATATTCATAAATCTAGGAAGTCCTGCTCCACTACCTACAAATACAGCTTGAAATCCTTCTTCTTCAAATAATTCATCTATAGTAATAGATTTTCCTACTATAACATTTTTTTCAACTTTTACTCCTAGATCAATAACACTCTTTATTTCTGTTTGAACCAAACCCTTTGGTAAACGGAATTCAGGTATACCATACATTAGAACACCACCTAGTTGATGAAGTGCTTCATACATAGTTACTTGATAACCTTTTTTAGCCAAATCAGCTGCACATGTCAAACTAGCTGGGCCACCACCAACAACTGCAACCTTTTTATTGTTTGATTCAGATTTTTCAACTTCTTTTTTAATATTTTTCATATAATAATCAGCAACAAAACGTTCAAGTCTACCAATAGCCACTGCCTCACCTTTAAGACCTCTAACACATTTACCTTCGCATTGTGACTCTTGTGGACAGACTCTTCCACAAATAGCTGGTAATCTATTTTCTGTAGCAATAATATTATATGCTGCTTCTATATTACCTTCACTAACTTCTTTAATGAATTCTGGAATAGGTACACTAACTGGACATCCCCCAACACATGGTCTAGTCTTACATTGCAAACATCTGCCAGCTTCTTCCATAGCTTCTTCTAAAGTATAGCCACAAGTAACTTCTTCAAAATTCTTTATTCTCAATAAAGGATCCTGCTCCTTCATTTTAACCTTTTCTTTACTCATGTTAGGCATATTTTTCCCCTCCTACTTTTTGTTTTTGATCCCATCCAATTTACATACATGGTCTTCTTCATCTTTATAGTAGCTTTGTCTTCTCATACATTCGTCAAAATCAACTAAGAATCCATCAAAATCCGGTCCATCTACACATGCGAATTTTGTTTCCCCACCTACAGTAACACGACATCCTCCACACATACCAGTTCCATCTATCATAATAGGATTAAGTGATACCCCTGTTGGTATATTAAGAGGTTTCGTAACTGAAACAACTGCTTTCATCATGATCAAAGGTCCTATAGCAATAACCTCATCATATTTATTTCCCTTTTCTAACAAATCATTTAGTACATCAGTTACAAATCCTTTAGTACCTTTTGTTCCATCGTTAGTAGCAAAATATATATTATCACATACTTCATTGAATTCATCTTCAAGAATTATGTACTCTTCACTACGACCACCAATAATAACGTCAACACTGACGCCCATTGATTTTAATTTCTTTATTTGAGGATAAAGTGGAGCAGCTCCAACACCTCCGCCTATTCCTAATACTCTCTTATGTTTTTTTAATTCAGTAGCTTGACCTAGAGGTCCTACAAAGTCGTTAATAAAATCTCCTTCTTGCTTCTTACTAAGTAATTTAGTTGAATATCCAACAACTTGGTATATAATTGTTACTGTCCCTGCTTTTCTGTCATAATCAGCAATAGTTAGTGGAATTCTTTCACCTTCATCATTTACTCTAAGAATTATGAATTGTCCTGGCTCACATTTTCTAGCAGTAAAAGGGGCTTCTACAACCATTAATTCAACTTGACTATTGATGGTTTTCTTCTTTACAATTTTGTACACTTAAATTACCTCATTTCTTTATTCTTTTATTTCATCCAATATATTTTTCTTAATTCGACTTAGATAAGTCTTTTTTAAATTATATCATAATTTATTATATAATAATAAATGAAATTTTCCTTGGTAACTAATTTTATATATATTGAACTTATATATTTAATTATTTTTCAATGCTCTCCAATAGATCTTGATTCTCTTTGCTACCAAGAATTTCATCTGCATTCTTAGAACCTTTTGGATTGAATAGATTTCTCTTGAATTTTATTCGTAATATTCTTCTAACTGATTCGTCAATTCTTTCCTCAGATATAATTCCTGAATCAACAGATTCCAAGACTTTTTTATAACCTTCTTCAAAAGGTATAGGCATAAGTAATATATCAACACCTGCATTAACTGCCTTGACACATACCTCTTTCGTATCATATTCCTTCATTATTGCTCCCATATTAAGAGCATCAGTAATAACTAATCCATCATAACCTAATTCATTTCTAAGTATATTAGTAACAATTTCTTTTGACAAAGATGCTTCCACATTTTCTTTGTCCACTTTTGGAACTTTTATATGTGCTATCATTATTCCATCTACATCAGCTTCAATACCCTTTTTAAATGGTACGAATTCAATCTCTCTAAGTCTATCAATATCATGCTCTACAATTACAGAACCAGAATGAGTATCTTTTGCAGTGTCCCCATGCCCTGGAAAATGTTTTATAACAGCTGATACATTCTCATCTTGCAGTCCTTTAACACAGTTATACACCATGTTACCAACTAATTCTTCATCACTACCATAAGCCCTAACACCTATGACAGTATTATCAGGATTCGTATTTACATCAGCTACAGGCGCAAAATCAATATTAAAACCTAGAGATGATATTTCCCTTGCAAGGATTGTTCCTATTTTATATGCATTTTCAGGAATTTTAGTATCACCAATCACTTTATTATTTGGTAGTATTGTTGCATGCATATTAGGATTCTTAGCTATTCTTGACACTAAACCTCCCTCTTCATCTACTGAAATGAAAAGTGGAATATTAGATACTTCTTGAATATCACTAATTAACTTTTTGGTTTGAGTTATGGTATCTATGTTACTTCCAAAAAAAATTACTCCACCCAATTCATATTTTTCTATCAATTCCCTACCAGAATCATTCAACACAGTTAGAGCCCCATTATTATTAAGCGAATCAGCATCAATCATGAACATTTGTCCAATCTTTTCCTCCAATGTCATTCCATCAATAATATCATCTATTTTTTTTTCAATAGATTCATTTTTACTATCAATATCAGTATTATTATCTTCACTTCTACTATCATCATTTTTTACTTCATCATCATTGCTACTTATATCTTCTATCTCATTAGGTACATTATCTTTTTCCTTATTACTATCAGTAGGCGAACACCCTACTACTAATAAAATTAAAACAGCTAACACAAATACATATCTATACATTAATTAACCCTTTCTTTCCTAAATTTCCATAAGTAAAATTTCTACGTAAAAGCTCCTATCAAACCAGAAGGATAAAGTCTTTAATCATACCAAAATTATAGATATAACACGTCAAAACATATTATATACTATTTTATTCAGTAAAAAAAGGATTTTATTGATTTAATTGTATAAATCGTTAAATTATGCATATAAACATTCATTTCAATTAGATTGATAATAGTCTATTGTTTCATAATCAATTTCATTTTCTTCCTTAATGAATTCCATTACATTAAGATATTCTCTAAGAGTATCAATACATGTGAAACAAGGTATTCCAAGATGCTGTGCAAAAGTACGAAGCTTGAAACCATCTCTTTTTACATCTTTTCCTTTCGTCGGAATATTGAATACCATAATTATTTCACCATTTTTCATCTTATCTCTAACATCCTTAACATTATCAGATATTTCAGTACTGCTAATCCCCATATCCTTCAAATATTTATTAGTACCAGCTGTGGAATGTATTTTGAAACCAAATTCTGCAAGTTTTCTAATATAAGTAACTGCTTCTTCTTTGCTTTCATCATTGATAGATACTAATACATTGCCTCCATCATAGAACTTGTATCCTGCTCCTACAAAAGCCTTATACAAAGCTTTTTTATAATCAGAATCTATGCCTAGCACTTCTCCTGTGGATTTCATTTCTGGAGTTAATGCTACATCTACATCGTTTAATTTGACAAATGAAAATACAGGTGCTTTTACTGCTACTAGATTAGTTGTTCCTGCAAGATTAATACCATAAGGTAAATCTTTTAATTTATCACCAAGTATAGTTTCCATAGCTATCTGAACCATAGGTATCTTAGTAACTTTACTAAGTATAGGCACAGTTCTTGATGCTCTCGGATTAACCTCAATAATATATACTTCTTCATCTCTAACAACAAATTGTATATTCATGAGTCCTATGACTTCTAATGCTTTTGCAATCTTTTTAGTATAGCCTATAATAATATCAATTACTTTTTCTGATAATGTCCTTGGAGGATATACGCATATACTGTCTCCCGAATGAACTCCTGTTCTTTCTATATGTTCCATGATACCAGGAATCAATATATCTTCTCCATCAGATATAGCGTCAACTTCAACTTCTATACCTTCTATATATTCGTCTATAAGTATTTGATGATCAGCTGATATGGATGCAGCCTCACTCAAATATTGTTCTAAGTCACTATCATTTCTTACAACCATCATTGCTCTACCACCAATAACATATGAAGGTCTTATAAGAACAGGATAATTTATATCATTAGCTACTTTTATTGCTTCAGTGGCAGATGAAACTGAACTTCCCTTAGGTCTATTAATATCTAATTGATTCAGTAACTTATCAAATCTCTCTCTATCTTCTGCAACATCAATAGAATCTACTGAAGTTCCAAGTATCTGGACTCCATTTTTAACTAGTTTCGGAGCAAGATTAATAGCTGTTTGTCCTCCAAATTGAACTATGACACCCTTTGGTTTTTCTTTTCTTATTACATTAAGAACATCTTCTATGAAAAGTGGTTCAAAATATAATTTATTGGATATATCAAAATCCGTACTTACTGTTTCAGGATTATTATTGATTATTATTGATTCATAACCTAGATTTCTAATAGACCATACTGCATGGACTGAGCAATAATCAAATTCAATACCCTGCCCTATTCTTATGGGTCCCGAACCTATAACAATAATCTTTTCATTCTTACTTATTTCATTTTCATTTTCTTGTTCATATGTTGAATAATAGTAAGGGGTGTGAGATTCAAATTCAGCTGCACAAGTATCCACCATTTTATATACTGGATAAATATTGTAAGCTCTCCTTAATGTATCTAACATTTCATAAGATTGATTAGATAAATCCATAATCTCTATATCAGTAAACCCTAGTGTTTCAGCTTTTTCTAGTAATTCTTTAGTAAGTAATGTAGATTTCAATTCATTTTCTAGCCTAATTATATTATCTATCTTATATAAAAACCATTTATCTATGGATGTAATTTCATTAATCGTATCTACCGATATACCTTTCCTTAGTGCTTCTGCTAATACAAAAATCCTCCTATCATCAACAAATTGTAACTTATCATATATTTCTTCTTTTGTCAGTTTTTCCAATTCTTCTATTCTAAGTCCGGTTTCTTTTCCTTCTAAGGATATTACCGCTTTCAACAAAGAACTTTCAAAAGTTCTATCAATAGCCATGACTTCACCAGTTGCTTTCATGGCAGTCCCTAATTCTCTATTGGCATAGTCAAATTTGTCAAAAGGCCACTTAGGAATCTTAGTAACAACATAGTCAAGCGCTGGTTCAAATGAAGCCTTAGTCTTTTTAGTTACCGCATTATCTATTTCATGTAGATTAAGCCCTATAGCTATCTTAGCTGCAATCTTAGCAATAGGATAACCTGCTGCCTTTGATGCTAGAGCAGATGAACGACTAACCCTAGGATTGACTTCTATTACTATATATTCTTTACTTATAGGATTAAGAGCGAATTGCACATTACATCCACCCTCAATTTTCAGCGCTTTGATTATCTTGATAGAAGAACTTCTAAGCATATGATATTCGTTGTCAGTCAATGTCTGAGATGGTGCTACAACGATGCTATCTCCAGTATGAATACCCACAGGGTCAAGATTTTCCATGTTACAGATTATTATGCAAGTATCATTACTGTCTCTCATAACTTCATATTCTATCTCTTTCCAGCCTGCCACTGACTGCTCAACTAGAACCTGATTAATTCTACTGTGCATCAGACCTGTGAGTAAGATATCTTTTAATTCTGATTCATTATGAGCAATTCCACCACCAAGGCCACCTAATGTATAAGCTGGTCTTACAATAATAGGGAATCCAATATCTTTGGAGAATTCTATTCCATCTTCTATATTACAGATGATTTTACTTATAGGAATCGGTTCATTAATTTCAATCATCAAGTTTCTGAAACTCTCTCGGTCTTCAGCTTTTTTTATGGTTTCTAAGGATGTTCCAAATAAAGTTACATTGTATTTATCTAGAATACCTGCTTCTTTTAATTCCACTGCCATATTAAGTCCTGTTTGTCCACCTAATGTAGGTAAAATACCATCAGGTCTTTCTTTGTCAATAATATAGTCAAGTGAATCAACAGTAAGAGGCTGGATATATACTTTATCAGCAATATTATCATCTGTCATTATTGTTGCCGGATTACTATTAACCAATACTACTTCTATACCTTCTTCTTTTAGAGCTTTACATGCTTGAGTTCCTGCATAATCAAATTCCGCTGCTTGACCAATTACAATAGGTCCAGAACCAATGACCAGCACTTTTTTTATATCCATGTTTTTAGGCATTTTCTCACCCTTTCTATTATAAGTTTATACACTAATTGCTTCAATCCAATCTCTAAAAATATAATGACAATCTTCTGGTCCTGGTCCTTCTTCTGGATGGAATTGTACTGTTTTTACGTTGTAATGGTCACAACTAAACCCTTCAATAGTATTGTCGTTGACATTGATAAAAGTCTTTGCCATATCTGCTGTAAAACTGCTTTCTTCTACTGCATATCCATGATTTTGAGATGATATAAATACCTTTCCAGTATTCATATTAATGACAGGGTGATTACTACCTCTATGTCCGAATTTTAATTTATATGTATCTGCTCCAAGTGCAAGTGCAATAATTTGATGACCAAGGCATATTCCCCAAATAGGTAGCTTACCTATTAACTCTTTTACTGTTTTGATGGGTATAGAAGCCTCCTTTGGATCTCCAGGTCCATTAGAAAAGAGTATTCCATCTAAATCGTATCCTATTATCTGCTCTGAACTGATATCTTGAGGAAATATATATATATCACAGTCAAGATTAATCAGCTGATTAATTATACCCGACTTGATTCCAAGGTCAACAACACCTATTTTTTTACCTGACCCTTCGATATGTTTGATATCTTTTCTAGATACCTGCTCAACAATATTACTTGGAAATTTATAATGATTTAATTTCTCATATAATGCCTCTTCGTTCTCAGTAGTTATCATGCATTTCATGGTACCTTTTTCTCTTATCTTCTTTGTTAACATTCTTGTATCAACACCATATATACCTGGTATATTATTTTCTTTTAGATATGTATCGATATCCTTTTCGCATTGCCAGTGATTAGGATTAACTGAATACTCCTTAACAACAAATCCTGCAACTCTGATACCATCCGATTCCATATCATCGGCGTTTATACCATAATTACCAATTAAAGGATATGTCATTGTAACTATCTGACCAGCATAAGATGGATCTGTTAGTATTTCCGTATATCCTGTCATTCCAGTATTGAAAACCAATTCACCACAAACCGTAGCCTTAGCTCCAAAACTTTTTCCTTCCAAGACTGTTCCATCTTCAAGAATTAACTTTGCATACATTAAATCTCTCCTTCCAGAACACTGCTTAGTACTATAATAGCAGAATCTATATCTTCTTTTTTAACTATAAGAGGTGGAACAAATCTAATTATACGTTCACCTGAGCCAATTAATAATAATCCTTTATCCATACATTTTTTAATTATATCTTTTACAGGAATATCCATTTCCATTCCTAACATTAGCCCATGTCCTCTAACATCACTAATGAATTCATATTTATCTTTTAATTCATTTAATTTCTTGGATAAATAATTCCCTTGTACCTTAACATTATCAAGAAATTCTTTATTAGAAATCTCTTCCAATACAACTTTTGCAGCAGTACATACTAAAGGATTACCGCCGAATGTACTTGCATGGTCTCCAGGGCAAAAACCCTCAGCGACTTTTTCATTAGCTATAACCGCTCCAATAGGTAATCCGCCACCTAGACCTTTTGCTAGAGCTACTATATCAGGTTTTACATCGTATAACCCATATGCGAATATTTCTCCTGTTCTTCCCATACCACATTGAACTTCGTCGAATATCAATACTAAGTTATTCATATCACATATCTCTCGAACTTGTTTCAGATACTCCTTCTTGGCAGGTCTTATACCACCTTCACCTTGAATTGGTTCCAATAATACTGCACATGTATTATCATCTATAGTTTCTTTTAGCGATTCTATATTGTTGAACTCTGCGTATTTTACACCTGGAAGTAAAGGATCTAGTCCTTTTTGATATTTGAGTTGACCTGTTGCGGTAACTGCGCCATATGTTCTACCATGAAATGAATTCTTCATGGTAATGATTCCGTTTTTACCAGCACCTAATTTTTTCTTTGCATATTTTCTTGCCAATTTCAAAGAACCTTCTATAGCTTCTGCACCACTATTACAAAAGAAAACTTTATCAAGTTTACTATGTTGCACCAATAATCCCGCTGCTTCTATAGCCGGTTCATTCCAATAAAGATTAGAACAATGTGTTAGATTATCAAGCTGTTTTTTTAGTGCTGCTACTAATTTTTCATTTTTATATCCAAGAGAATTAACCGCTATTCCAGCAACAAAATCTATATATTCATTACCATCATTATCATATACTTTTATTCCTTCTCCTTTTTCTATAACAATTGGAAAAGAAGCATATGTATTCATAAATACTTCATTACCTTTATTTATCAACTGTTCCATTTATTATCACCACTTTCATTAATATAGAATCAATCTCCATAGAACATAGTTCCTACACCGCTTTTTGTAAAAATTTCTAATAATAAGCTATGTTCTACTCTTCCATCAAGTATATGTACACTTTTAACACCTTTATAAATTCCAGATGCACAACATTCTGCTTTTGGAATCATTCCGCCGCTGATAATGCCTTGTTCTATATATTTAGGTACTTCTAGAACATCTATCTGAGATATTAATGAGGAACTATCACTAACATCTCTAAGAATACCTTCTACGTCTGTTAGAAAAATCAGCTTTTCAGCTTTTAGCGCTCCTGCAATAGAACTAGCAGCATAATCAGCATTAATATTGTAAGTATCGCCATTATTATCTGTCCCGATAGGTGCAATTACTGGTATGTATTCATTTTCAAGAAGAGTTTCAATCAGACCTGTATTAACTTTTGTAATTTCACCTACAAATCCAACATCATGACCTTCAACAACTTTTTTTGTTACTTTCAAGGTTTTGCCATCTTTACCACTTATACCAACTGCACCTATATCATGATTTTCAATAAGCTGCACTATGTCTTTATTCACTTTTCCTGATAATACCATCTCAGCCACTTGAACTGTTTCATCATCTGTAACCCTTAGCCCATTGATGAACTTACTTTCTTTGCCAATTTTACTTAGCATATTACTGATTTCTTTACCTCCGCCATGGACGATAACCGGCTTAAGTCCTACTAATTTCATTAATACAATATCTTGAATTACAGACATTTTAATGGATTCATCCACCATAGCACTGCCACCATACTTGATGACCACTATATCACCATTGAATTTTTTTATATAAGGTAATGCTTCAACCAATACCTTTGCTCTTTGAATGTATTTTTTCATATCTTTTTCCTTTCCAATCAAGTTCTATATTCTCCGTTGATTTTCACGTATTCATAACTAAGGTCGCATCCCCAAGCCTTCGCCTCACCATTACCTTCATCCAACTCAATTTCCACTATGATATCTCTTTCACCGATAATGGATGATGCAAGATCTTCATCAAAATCTATAGGTAATCCATTTTCTACAAGAGTAATTCTTCCTTTATCACTTACGTAATGTAAACTCACTTTGCTTGGGTCAAATTCTGCACTTGAATAACCCATAGCACATAATATTCTTCCCCAGTTGGCATCTTCACCAAAGAATGCTGTTTTTACCAGATTGGATGTTATAACTGATTTACTTAATAATCTTGCATCTTCTTTATTTTTAGCTCCTTCAACAGATACTTCAATGAATTTAGTTACCCCTTCTCCATCAGCAACGATTAGTTTAGCTAAATAAACATTTATGTAATCAAGGGCTTCTTTAAAGATTTTATAGTTATCATTAATTTCATCTATTTTTTCATTATCTGCTTCCCCATTGGCTAATAGAATAACCATATCATTAGTACTGGTATCACCATCAACGGATATCATGTTATAAGAATCTTTTATACTGTCTGATAATGCTTTTCTAAGCAAAGTTTTAGAAATATTGATATCTGTTGTAATGAATGAAAGCATTGTTGCCATATTAGGATGGATCATTCCTGAACCTTTTGCCATCCCGCCTATAGTAACTTTTTTACCATCTATGATCACAGTTACTGCAATTTGTTTGCTGTATGTATCTGTAGTCCTGATGGCATTCGCCGCATCATCTGCTGATTGTTCAGTATGCTCTAATTTATCTGATATATCATCAATTCCATTACATATTTTATCAATTGGTAATTTTACTCCTATAACACCTGTAGAAGCTACCAACACTTCGTCTTCATCTATTCCAAGAACTTCTCCTGTTTTTGTAGCCATTTCATTAGCATGAGTCATACCTATTTTTCCTGTACAAGCATTTGCGTTTCCACTGTTGACTACAATAGCTTTAACTGTATTACCATCATCATATATCTTTTTATTCCAGATTACTGGTGCGGCTTTTACTATATTCGTTGTAAAAGTTGCTGCCATATTGGCTGGAGTTTTCGTATGCACAATAGCTAAATCCTTATTTTTTCTCTTGGCTCCACAGTGTACTCCACCTGCGAGAAAACCATTAGCAGCTGTTACACCGCCTTTTATTATATCCATATCGTCATCACCTTTCGTAAATGTCTATTTCTAATTAAATTGGGAAAGCAGGAACCATCTCAAGTCCTGTATTTTCTTTTAGTCCAAAAATTAAATTCATATTCTGAACAGCTTGACCTGCTGCACCTTTTAATAGATTATCAATTGCACCAATTACAATTATTCTATTAGTCCTTTCATCTATCTGAAAATTGATATCGCAATAGTTGGAACCTTTTACCCATTT
Source organism: Vallitalea sediminicola (assembly GCF_054408565.1). Classification (NCBI taxonomy): domain Bacteria; kingdom Bacillati; phylum Bacillota; class Clostridia; order Lachnospirales; family Vallitaleaceae; genus Vallitalea; species Vallitalea sediminicola. Next base: position 22,781 of record NZ_BTPT01000013.1, on the reverse strand, counting down.
AGTTTCTGGAAACACTCCTTCTGGTAAAAGTCTGATGAACTGTTCATCTTTGTAACACTTTTCATATACCTCTTTAATATCTTTATATGTATATTTCTTATTAAGACTAGCATATGCTGTTATAAGAATACCTCTATTCATAGGAATGAGATGAGGAGTAAAAGAAATTGTAATGTCACTACCTGCCACATTACTAAGTTCTTGTTCAATTTCTGGTGTATGTCTATGAGATGCAATTTTATATGCTTTGATTGATTCATTACATTCAGTAAAATGAGTTCCTAGATTAAGTGCTCTTCCCGCACCAGTAACACCAGATTTGGCATCAACTATAATTGAACTCTTATCTATTAGATTATTCTTAACTAATGGCATTAGAGATAATATGCTACAAGTTGTATAACAACCTGGATTAGCAATTAAATCAGCTTTTTTGACTTCTTCTCTTTTTAACTCACATAATCCATAAACTGCCTTATCAATAAGCTCAGGACTACCATGAGAAACACCATACCATTTATCATATACCGATAAATCATTCAACCTATAATCAGCACCTAAGTCAATTACTTTAGTTTTTTCTAGAATCTTTGTAGATATTTTATTGGATGCTATACCATGTGGTAATGCAATAAATAGTACATCTACTTTTTTTGATATTTCATCTATTTCTTCTTCAACCAATTTATCAGATGTTATATCAGTAAAATTACCATATACTTGATTATAATTCATGTTTTTATATGTTCTAGATGAAATTATCTCCACTTCACATTTTGGATGTTGTATTAATAATCTCATTAATTCTTGCCCTGCATAACCTGTAGCTCCTATGATACCTGCTTTTATCATGAAATCACCTCTCGAACTTTTTAATAATTATACATTATTATTAATATTTATGCAATAGGTTTTAAAAATATTTGGTTAATTCTTGTGATTTATAGAAAAAGCTTGATTCAAGCTATATTTAATTGTAGAATATGGTATAATATAATGATGTAAGGGGGAATTCTAATGGAAAATTTTGTGATTACATTAAGTTATAATTATGTCTTTTTCTTATTATTTAATTTAATATTTACATCGATAATAATAACGTTAGAAAGAAAATCACCTACTACTACGCTTGCTTGGTTATTATTCATGATTATGCTTCCTGGAATTGGATTTATTTTTTACTTGATCTTCTCTCAAAATATTTCTAAAAGAAAAATATTCAAATATACATCCGAAGAGAGTAAATTATATAAATCAATACTTAATGAACAAAGAAAAGAATTCGAAAATCATTCTTTTAAGTTTAATGATAATTCCATGGTCAATTATAGTGACATGATTCTTTTTCATAATAAGTTAAGTGAATCTTTTTATTCTCAAAATAATGATGTTCAAATTATGACTGATGGAAAAAAGAAATTCCAGATATTATTTGAAGAAATAAAAAAAGCCGAAAATCATATTCACATAAGTTATTATATTATGAAAAATGATTCTATCAGCTATGAATTATATGACCTTCTTAAGCAAAAGGCTCGCGAAGGTGTTAAAGTTAGATTGTTAGGTGACCATATCGGTTGTAGACATATAAGAAAGCAGACTTATAGAGAACTACGAGAAGCAGGAGTGGAAGTTGCTCTGTTCTTTCCATCTAGATTTAAACTCATTAACTCAAAAGCCAATTATCGTAACCACCGTAAAATTGTTGTTATTGATGGTGATGTAGGCTTTATAGGTGGTTTCAATGTTGGAGATGAATATCTAGGTCGAAACAAAAAATTTGGATATTGGCGAGATACCCACTTAAAAATTAAGGGTGATGCTGTTGTAGGTTTACAGATGAGATTTTTATTAGATTGGAGAAATGCATCCAAAAAATCTTTAGAATCTTCATTAGATTATTTCAAAAAATCTCCTAGTCCATCAATCGGTAAAATAGGAATGCAGATAGTTACCAGTGGACCAGATTCAATTAATGAACAGATAAAACATGGTTATATCAAAATGATATCTTCCGCTAAGAAATCAATCATTATTCAAACGCCATATTTCATACCTGATGAAAGTATTATGGAAGCTCTCAAGATTGCTTCTGTATCTGGTGTAGATGTACGGATGATGATTCCAAACAAACCTGATCATATGTTCGTATATTGGGCTACCTATTCTTATATTGGTGATTTATTAAAATACGGAGTACGTGCTTTTACTTATGAAAATGGTTTCTTGCATTCTAAGATGATAGCAGTGGATGGTAAACTGTCTTCTGTTGGAACTTGTAATTTTGATATTAGGAGTTTCAAGTTAAATTTTGAAGCTAACGCTTTTATATATGATAGACAGACTACTAGAACACTTGAAAGAGAATTTGCAAAAGATTTACAGCTATGTAATGAAATAACAAAAGAAGATTATTTACAAAGATCTCAACGTATCAAAATGAGAGAAACCATATCTAGGCTTTTTTCCCCAATACTCTAGAACTAAAAATTATCTTTATCAAATTAGTTATTGAAAAGTGTACAATCGTACGCTTTTTTTATTGTATCTTTATATTATCGATTGTATAAAATAACCAAATTCTTATAGTAGAATATATTTTTTTATACTTATATGTATAATATTCATTTTTTATGAATATTTTCACTTAAACTATTGAATATTTATTAGTTTTAATGTATAATTATAAAAAAGTTGTTAATTACATTAAAGTATAGGAGGCAATATATATGAATAACAATAATAATGAAGCTATAAAAAAAGTCGTATTAGCATACTCCGGTGGACTAGATACTACGGTTATTATACATTGGTTAAAAGCAAACTATAATTATGAGGTAATAGCGGTTTGTGTTGACGTAGGTCAAGGAAAAGAGTTGGATGGCTTAGAAGAAAGAGCATTATCCTCTGGAGCAAGTAAGTTATACATAGAAAATGTTGTTGAAGATTTTGTAGATGACTACGTTATACCTACTGTAAAATCTGGTGCTGTATATGAAGGCAAATATTTATTAGGTACATCTATGGCAAGGCCAATCATTTCTCAGAAATTAGTTGAGATTGCATTAAAAGAAGGTGCTGAAGCAATATGTCACGGTGCCACTGGTAAAGGTAATGACCAAGTTCGTTTTGAATTGACTATCAAAGCACTTGCACCTCATCTGAAAATAATTGCACCTTGGAGAATATGGGATATCCAGTCACGTGAAGATGCTCTTGATTATTGTGCTAAATATGGTCTTGAAACACCTATGAAAAAAGAAGATAGTTATAGTCGAGATCGTAATTTATGGCATCTAAGCCATGAAGGACTTGACCTTGAATCACCTGAAAATGAACCTGACTATGATAACCTTCTTCAAATGACAGTAACACCTGAAAAAGCTCCTGACAAAGCTACTTATATTGAATTGGAATTCGACAAAGGAACTCCTATAAAATTAAACGGTGAATCAATGAGCTGTACTGGTATTCTTACTAAACTTAATGAAATAGGTGGAAACAATGGTATAGGTCTAATTGATATCGTTGAAAATCGTATTGTAGGTATGAAATCAAGAGGCATATATGAGACTCCTGGTGGAGCAATCTTATATTATGCTCATAAAGAACTTGAATATCTATGTTTAGATAAACAAACTTCAGCTTACAAAGATACTCTATCAATAAAATTTGCAGAATTAGTTTATAGTGGAGAATGGTTTACACCTCTACGTGAAGCTTTATCAGCTTTTGTTGACTCTACTCAAGAAACTGTTACAGGTAAAGTTAAATTAAAATTATACAAGGGTAATATTATATCAGCTGGTTCTAGTTCACCTTACTCTTTATACAATGAAAGTATTGCTAGTTTTACTACTGGTGAATTATATAATCATCAAGACGCTGAAGGATTCATTAATCTATTTGGACTTCCTTTAAAAGTTAGAGCTATGATGTTTAATAATATTAATTCTAACAAAAAATAATTGTACACCTATTTCATCTATTTTTAAGGAGGGACATATAATGAAATTATGGGGCGGACGTTTTGAAAAAACTACTAATGTTATGGTAGATGATTTTAATTCATCTATCCGTTTTGATAAAAGATTATACAAACAAGACATCAATGGGAGTATAGCTCATGTTACAATGCTAGGGAAACAAGATATCATTCCAAAAGAAGATGCTGATTTGATAAAACAAGGACTTGAAGAACTCCTATTGGATATAGAAAACAACAAAGTCGCTTTTGATATAGAAGCTGAAGATATTCATATGAATATAGAAAAACTCTTAATAGAAAAAATAGGTTCTGTTGGTAAAAAACTTCATACAGGAAGAAGTAGAAATGACCAAGTAACTCTTGATATGCGAATGTATCTAAAAGAAGAAATCAAAGATATTAAAAAAATGGTTTTAGATTTATTACAGGCTTTATTAGATATATCCAAGAATAATACTGATACCATTATGCCCGGATATACACATCTTCAAAAAGCACAACCAATAACCTTTGCTCATCATGTTATGGCATATTTTGAGATGTTAAAACGTGATATAGGAAGACTTGATGATACTTACAAAAGAACAAATTCTCTTCCTCTAGGAGCCGGCGCATTAGCTACCACTACATATCCTCTTGATAGAGAATATGTGGCTGAATTACTTGGATTTGATAATGTTTGCTTGAATAGTATAGATGCTGTTTCAGATAGAGATTATTGTATAGAATTGATTAATACTATATCTATGCTGATGATGCATCTAAGCAGATTTTCCGAGGAAATCATCTTATGGTGTTCTAATGAATTTGAGTTTATTGAATTAGATGACGCTTATAGTACTGGCAGCAGTATAATGCCACAAAAGAAAAATCCAGATATCGCAGAATTGGTAAGAGGTAAAACAGGTAGAGTTTATGGTTCCCTTCTCGGTTTACTTTCAACCATGAAATCATTACCTCTTGCATATAATAAAGATATGCAGGAAGATAAAGAAGCTACTTTTGATGCAATTGATACAGTTAAGATGTGTCTACCTATTTTCACTGATATGCTAAAAACAATGAAAATCAACAAAGAAAAAATGTATACCGGTGCTAGTGGTGGTTTTACCAACGCTACAGATGCAGCAGATTATCTCGTTAAAAAGAATTTACCATTTAGAGATGCCCACGCAGTAATCGGTAAACTAGTTCTATACTGTGTAAATAACAATAAAAACCTTGAAGATATGACTTTAGATGAATATAAAAGTGTTTCCCCTATCTTTGAAGATGATATATATGAAGCAATATCTTTAGAAACTTGTGTTAATAAAAGGAACGTGATAGGCGGTCCTTCAAAAGAAATGATGTGCAAAGTCATCAATATGAATGAAGAATATTTAGGTAATATGTTGAATATACTTGATTAGTACTATTTTGAGAGAATACTTTGGAAGTTCTTTCAGTATAGCTAATAATATATAATTTTTCTCCTTTTAAAAAGCTGTCTAGAATATAATCTAGACAGCTATTTTTTCAGATCTTTCAAGAATAATAGATAACAACCTGCTGTTGTTCGTTGTGCTAATGGTAATGCATATAGAGTTTTATTATAATACCTTAGCTTGGTACTAAGTATATCTTTCACCTTTTTTTCTATTCTAATAGCTCTTTTTGCATTATATCTTATATATTTTTCTGGTGAATCCAACAAAATAGGCGGTTTTGTCGCAATGTATTCCTTTACTAAGTCATGAGTATATTTAACATAATTTTCATACTGCCTATGTTGATTTAGTAATCTAACCTGAACGTGCTGACTAATAGTAAGGTCTTGAATTATATGGACACAGGCACCAAGATAAAACATTGATTTACTCTTATTACCTTCTTTCCATAGATTAAGAGCTTTATCATAGTAATCTTTGGTAACAGCTAGTGAATGATTATGTCCAAATAATCCTCTTTCTATGTTAGGATTATAAAAGTGTGCAATACTCCTGAAATCTTGATCTGCCCAAACAGACCCTTCATTAATATCAGCAAGATAATCATTTAAAAGCTCAAATTCATCTTCATGTCCATATTCGTTTAGTAATTTCAATGCATGATAATTATTGAATTTGTGAACTTCACAATCTGTGGATATAAATAATTTTTTTATTGGATTGATTATTTTTAAAAATCTTCTAAAAGATTTACCGTAATATTTTTCGAATTTTTTTCCCATCCTAGTATCCTTCTTTGTCATCTCTTATGTTATCTAAGATTATTATACCCAATATCTTGATAGCTATTTATTTTTTATTAAAATTAATTATGTGATAATAGAACACCTAATATCATTCCCAATATAATTGACAAAGTTATGGATCTACCTTTCCATTGATTCATGGATTTTACTATTATTTCACCAGTTGTTACATAGAGCATAATACCACCTGCAATACCTAATGAGATTGAAATACATTCAGGAGATATCTGACTAAGGGTCAAACCGATAATAGCTCCAATACCCATTGAAAGACTAATAACACTTACTATAAGCAATGAATATATCATTTTGACTTTACTTTTTATAAGAGGCAATGCTATAATCATACCTTCTGGTATGTTATGTACTAGTATCGCAAAAGCAAATCTTAATCCTTCTCTTTCAGAAATCCCTAGCATTGAACCGATAGCAATTCCTTCTGGTATATTATGTATCATAAATGCCACTGATAATAATATGGCACTTTTGACATATCTGTTGTCTACATTTTTTTTAATTTTTTTACTTTTATCAAGATAATCTTCTAAAAGTATGACAAATATTATTCCTATTCCAATCCCTATTAATCCAATGTTCAAGCCGCCTATCTCAAATGCTTTTGGTAATAATTCAAAAGAAACTATTGCTAACATAAGTCCTGCTGTAAAAGCAAGCATGACACCTTCAAATTTTTTACCTCTATCAGATATTCTATATGTCATTATTACTCCTAATGAAAGACCACTTAACCCAGTTAGAAAACTAACTAAGAAAGACCAACCATTACCCATATATAATCACCTCTTTTAATGTATATATGATAGAAGTTAAATAAGTATGAGTCAATTAATCTAGGTAATGCAGTCTCCTTGTCAGCATTCTCTAATGCATATTTAATTAATCTTTAATATTCCTTTTACTTGTACTTAATGTACATAGTATAGAATGTCATTATGATGTAAATGAGGAGGATATATAGTGAAAAAAGGTTTACTGTTATTAGTTACGATGATTGGAGTATATGCAACAATACATCATAAATTCAACAATAAAAAAGGTTCATATTGCCAATCTAGGTAATATGAACTCTTTTTTATTTATTCTTTTTATAGATATACCATTGTACCAGACTTATTATCAAGTATATTATTATCATAATGATACCAATAGTTAATAACCAGTTATTGTTATCAACTGGGCAAACTCCTTCTGGAAGTTTACTTTTGTCATAATAAGTTTTTCCTAATGCAAATATAGATGTTCCTATAGCAATATAAAATATAATGTTAGATAATTTACTTAGCTTTTTATTCATAGGATAACCACCTTAGGTATAATATTTGATATCTTTATTATACACTAAAAAACTATTATTTAATAATAATATATTTGATAATTTATATTAATCTTTTTTGTTCTTTTTCTTTATAGAAAGATTAAGTATATTCTTTGAGTAGCTTAATGTTTCTTGAATTATATTTTTTGTCATCAATTATTATAGGACATGCAAATATATACAGAATACTCTCTAAGCCCTCATAGCATCCTGTACATATGCGCATTTATCTATATGTTTATTTCCTTAAACCACAAACTATACTTGAATTCAAATACCGAACAAGATATAATAAACTTAGTTTTCCTACAAACTTATAAATTTTTTATATCTATTTTTTTATGAATGATTAACTAGCTTTGTGGTTATTCTAATTATAATACTTATTTCAGTATTTGTCAATACTGATACGAATATATTTAGGAGGTTTTTATGGATACCATTGGAATACGTTTAGAAACAGCAATAAAGAAATTAAAAATAACTAAAAAAGAATTTGCCCTTTCCATAGATTATTCTCCTGGTAATGTTACTGACTGGATAAAAGGCAGATATAAGCCTTCCGCTAAGGCTCTTATCAATATGGAAAATGTATATAATATCTCTCAAAAATGGTTACTGGATGGTAAAGGTGATATATTCGTAATTAAGAATACATCTTCATTAAATAATGATAATTTAACTACAGATGAAATAGATTTATTGAATGCCTATCGTAATCTAGGCAATCATCAGAAAGGTAAAGTTAGAGGATATATAGATGGATTAATGGATAAATAGCTGGGTAACCCCAGCTAATCCACGGTGATTCAAGTTATTTTTCCAACCCATACAACTCTTCTACCTTATCCCCCATAACTTTCACGCAATCATTTATTGCTTCATTATATATTTCAGGACCAATCTTTTCTATGATAAAGTCCATAAAAAGCATTGCTGCCAAATCTCCTAATTCTTCAGCTCGTTCTTCATAAAAATACTCTTTGATAAGTCCTTTTATTATATCTTGTTTCTCTTTTGATAATTCAATCTTATTATTTTTCATATGTAATCTCTCCCTTATCTTAAGTAATGTATTTGTATATAATTATTAATGAATAATACTTAATATTTTAAGGTAATACATTCATAATATTTATCTATTTTTATTTATTATACCACAAAAAAACCAATTTTAAGTAGTTATGATGTATGTAAAAGAATGAGTATCAATTCAAAATATTATTTACTTTCAAAATAACATAAGCTATAATTTTCTAAATTATTTTATCAGGGTATAGTCATAAGACTATACCCTGATATCTAGATTAACTATTTTTTAACATCATCATATTTCAATATTGACATTCCCAACGGTGGAACTTTTATATCAATTGCTTGCTTTCTTCCATCCCAATCTAAATCCATTGTTCTAATTACGTTCTTATTCCTTATACCACTTCCACCATATTTTGCATCATCACTACACAAAATTTCTCTATATTTCCCTTTATACGGTACTCCAATCCTATGCATTGTTCGTGGTATAGGAGTAAAATTGCAAATAAAAACTAAAGTATCTTTAGGCTCTTTACCTTTTCTTATAAAAGTAATAATACTTTCCTCATAATCGCCACAATTAATCCATTCAAATCCATCCTGTGTAAAGTCATCATACCAAAAAGCATTCTCATTACGGTATAATGCATTAAGATCTTTAACATATTCCTGCATCTGTTTATGATTATCATACAATAAAAGATGCCAATCAAGGCTTTTACTTTCTGTCCACTCATCAAATTGGGCAAATTCATTACCCATAAATTGCAATTTCTTCCCTGGATGCCCATACATAAATCCATAGGCAGCCCGTAGATTAGCAAACTTCTGCCAGTAATCACCAGGCATTTTACCTATCATTGAACCTTTTCCATGTACTACTTCATCATGTGATAACACAAGAATAAAATTCTCAGTATAGGCATATACCATACTGAAAGTCAAATCATTATGGTGATATTTTCTATGAACTGGTTCTTTCTGCATATATCTAAGAAAATCATTCATCCAACCCATGTTCCATTTCATACCAAATCCTAAACCACCAAGATTAGTAGGGCTGGAAACTCCAGTCCATGATGTTGACTCTTCAGCTATCATCATAATACCTGGATATTTTTCATAAGTTATGGAATTTAGATGTTTTATAAATTCTACTGCATCATGATTTTCTCTCCCACCTTCTCTATTAGGAATCCATTCACCATAGTCTTTTCCATAATCAAGATACAACATAGACGCTACAGCATCTACTCTAAGACCATCAATATGAAATTTATCAAACCAATATATCGCATTGGCTATTAAAAAGTTACTGACTTCGTTTCTACCATAATTAAAAATCATTGTACCCCAATGTGGATGTTCTCCTCTTTTGGGATCTGCATGTTCATAGAGAGCAGTACCATCAAATTTAATAAGTCCATGCTCGTCTTTTGGAAAATGAGCAGGTACCCAGTCAAGTATTACACCAATATTATTATTATGGCAACAATCAACTAAATACATAAAATCCTCTGGTGTTCCAAACCTGCTGGTAACTGCATAATATCCCACAACTTGATATCCCCATGATGCATCATAAGGATGTTCTGCTATAGGTAATAGCTCTATATGTGTATATCCCATATCTTTCACATATTTGGTCAATTTATCAGCTAGATCTCTATAACTTAGAAATTCGTTATTGTCTCCTCGTTTCCAAGAACCTAGATGTACTTCGTATATAGAAACAGGCTCATCAATAGGATTTTTATTTCCCCTGATTTCCATCCATTTGGAATCTTCCCAATCGTAAGAATTGATATTAGCTATTATAGAAGCTGTGCTTGGCCGTAGCTCTGAGTAACTACCATATGGATCACTTTTTTCCAGTAGATATCCTTGTTTGGTTTTTATCTCATATTTATATTTCTCACCAGCTACCAAAGAAGGAATAAACATCTCATATATTCCCGAATTACCAAGTTGTCGCATTTGATGAATTCTACCATCCCAATGATTGAAATCACCGATAACACTAACTCTCATAGCATTAGGTGCCCATACAGCAAACATTACACCTTTCACTCCATCCAACTCAAGAATGTGAGCTCCTAATTTATTATATATTTCGTAATGAGTTCCCTGACCGAAAAGATAGAGGTCCACATCGCTTATTTGACTCTGAAATCTATAAGGATCTTCTATTTCCCACTTATGACCTTCTTCATTTACTGCTAATAATTTATACTCAATCATCTTATTGATAAGTACAGTATAAAAACCATCTTCACATATTTTTTCCATCTTAATTTTTTTTAAATTACTCTTATCAACTAAATATACTTCTTTTGTATATGGTAAGAATACATTTACATAATACTTATTTTTATATTCATGAATCCCAAGAATATGATGCGGATCTCTATGATTTGAATTTATTAGTACATCCAGTTCATCTAGATTAATATAATCTTTCATATATACCACCCTATCGCTTTCTACATTTTATAATTTATGTATTAGTACAACCCCATTAAATATTATACTAATCAAAATCAATTATATGCTTATAAATAAAATTTCATTCTATATAAGTTCACTATATATAACAAACTACTTTTTATAGTATTGACAAAGAATGTATTATTGATTCTATAATTATAGGGGGTAATAAATAAGAAAAGGAACAAAAAAAGCCAGCAGTGATATATTTCACTGCTGGCATGTTATATTAATTCTTATTAATAACCATTTACATACTCTAATAAATCATTGTTTTTATCTAAGAATATGGTTGTATCTTTTAAGTTCTTATAGATTTCCATTCTTTGAATGAATTTATAGAACTCCAAATCTTTCTTAAGGGATTCTTGATAAATCTTAATAGCTTCTGCATCAGCTTCCGCTTTTGTTATTGCTGCTTTTTCAATTGCTGAAGATATTAATTCTTTTCTTTGACGATCTGTAGTAGCTTTTGCTTTTTGATATTCTGAGTCACCTTCTGCAATTAGTTTTTCGCTTTCCTTTTCTATTTGCTTAGACATTTTACTCTCAATACTAGCAATATTATCTTTTGGGAAAGTTTTTCTATTAACACCAACGTCTGTTACATATAGTCCGAAATCTTCCAATAACTGTTTATTTAGCTCATCTAATTTAGCTGTTATATGAGATTCCAGTATCTGGCTTTCAAAGAATTCATTAAATAATAATCTATTACCAGATTGAATTACAACAGGATAAAGTCTCTGATCCATAACGTAATTAGCACCGCTTTCATTGATAACAGATTCATTGAATTTTACAGGATCAATAATTCTATATTGCGCATACATCTGAATATCTATAAATCTACTATCTTTAGTATTAATCTTTTCTGTAAGAGATTTATAAGTAAGATATTTAGCATCATATTTTTCAACATTTTGGACAAATGGAATCTTAAAATGCAGACCTTTTTCTCTAATAATATTAACATCCTCTTTATCATTATCTAAGAGATTCTGTTTTACTAAATCATAATCTTTAGTATTAATAACCGTTGTCTTAATCTGTCCAAATTGTTTAATTACAGCAACCTGGTCCTCATTAATAATGTAAGCACTTGAAGATACTAACATCATACCTACAATTAACAATACTATTATGACAATATATTTTTTCTTCATATCCTGGCACCCCCCTAATTATCCTTAGAACTTACTTGTTTTTTAATAAAGTCATCATTTTCTAAATTGTAAAACTTATATATATCTGAGTCATTAGTAATATCTACTACAATATTATTGTTGGTTATAAAATCTTTCATGGACTCAACATAGTATTTTTCTTTTACAATCAAAGGATTAATTTGATATTCTTCGTAGAGTGCTTCATATTGTGCCACTCCTGCCTTTGCATTAGCAGTAACTTCTGCTTTGTAACCAAAAGCTTCCTCTTCTAACTGTTGTGCTTCTGCTTGAGCTCGAGGAATAACTGTATTATTATATTTTTCTGCTTCCTCTAACTTACCTTTCATATATTGATTGGCATTTTCTTTTTCTCTATAAGCTTCTTCAACAGCATCTAACAATTTAACATTTTGAGTTTCCACTGTCATTATTTTAATTCCAGCTTCATAATTCCTTAATTTTTGCTGTAATTCAGGCAAAATTTCATCATCAATAATTTCTTTGTTAGTTCTAGCATCATCCAATGTGAACGTCTGATAACTATTTCTGACAACATCTTCAAGCGCTAGACGAAGTGTACCTTCTACATCATCTACCTTAAAAAGGTAATTTCTTGGATCATCAATCTTATATTGTATAATAAGACTAAGCATAATTAATGATGCGTTATTATTAGATCCATCTACTATTACTCTCGCTTCTGTATCAGCAGCAGAATATTCAGGACTAGCTTCTTTTGTTCCTGATTGGGTTGTCTTAAAACCGTATTCCATCTTATAAACTTTTCCTGTAGGTACTTTTCTTATTGTATCAGCAATAGGAACTTTCACATGCAAACCTGCTTTACTAACCACCTGTTGCACTTGTCCAAATCTAAGAACTACCGCTGATTCTCTATTATCTAACATATAAACACTGTTAAAGCCAACAAAGACCAATATTACTACGATTACAACTAACGCAACTGATTTTTTTGCATTCTTTTTTAATTTGTTAAAATTAACGTCGATAACATCCTCTTTGTTACTATTAAAATTATCACTCATATGTTACTCCCTCCTTCATAGAAATTGTATTTAATTATAACATACTATTACGTAGATATTTATGAACAAATTGTTAAATTTATAAATAAACCTTAAATAACTATTAAAATATGACATCTAAAAGATGTAGAAAATTCTGGTTTCTAAAAAAATATCGCAAAATAGTAAAAATAAACCAGCATACCTATTGTATACTGGTTGTAATAATAATAAAAATTATAAATCAACTTAATTTATGAATAAACAGTCCACTACGTAACTTAGGTTCAAACCATGTTGATTTTGGTGGCATCAATTTACTAGCATCCGCTATATTCATAAGTTCCTCTATTTTGGTTGGATACATTGAAAATGCTATTTTCATATCATTATTCGCTCTACGTTCAAGCTCTTCCAATCCTCTAATACCTCCAACGAAATCTATTCTCTTATCAATTCTAGGATCACCTATATCAAGAATAGGCTGTAATAAATAATTATATAGAATTGAAACATCAAGACTAAGTACAGGATCATCAATTAATTTTAATTCTTCTTTTGCTGTCAGTTTGTACCACTTACCATCTACAAACATACCAAACTGTAATTTATTAGCAGGTTTGTAAGGCTTGTTTCCAATCTCCTCCACAACAAATTTTTTCTTAATTTCATTAATTAATTCACTAACACTATAATTATTAAGGTCTTTTACTACTCTGTTGTAATCCATAATATGTAACTGGTCATCTGGAAAAATAACCGATAGGAAATAGTTGAATTCTTCATTACCAGTATAATCAGTATTAGCCGTTCGTCTCTTTAAAGCCACCTTAGCAGCTGAAGCCGCTCTATGGTGTCCATCAGCTATATAGAGACTATCAACGTCTTTAAAATGCATTACAAATTGCTCTATATGTCTATCATCTTCTACTACCCATACTCTATGACCAATTTTATCATCAGATACGAAATCATATATAGGCGAATTAGTATCAACAAAATCATCAATCAGAGAGTTAATCTTATCCTTGGCTCTATATGTCAAGAAAATAGGTCCAGTATTAGCATCCAAGTAGTCTACATGATTTATTCTGTCTTGTTCTTTAGCTTCTCTAGTCAATTCATGCTTTTTAATATCATTATTCAAATAATCATCTACTGAAGTACAAGTAACAATACCTAATTGTTTTCTGCCGTTCATTTCAAGTTCATATAGATATATGTTAGGTTTATTATCTTGTATAAAATAACCTTCATCAACAAATTCATCAAACTTGTCTCTTGCATGTTGATAAACCTTCTTATCATACATATCAATACTTGAATCTAGCTCAACTTCAGCTCTATCAATTCTCAAAAAGGAATGAGGTTTACCTTTAACCTCTTTTACTGCTTCTTCTCTATTGTAAACATCATAGGGCAGAGCAGCTATATTATCCGCATACTTAGTAGCAGGTCTTACACCACGAAATGGTCTAATTATTGCCATTGATTTCACTCCTAATTAGGAACGATTAAGACTAGTTCCTACTTTTATCTTTACTATTTTATTACTCTTACTTTAACGATACCTTCAATTTGCTTAAGTTCAGTAACTATTTCATCAGTAATCTTGCTTTCTACATCTATTAACGTATAAGCCCAATCTTTTTTACTCTTATTAATCATATCAATGATATTTATGTTTTTAGAAGCTAAAGCAGTTGTTATATTACTAACCATATATGGTATATTCTTATGATTGACTGCGATTCTTCCAGTTGCATTGCTTACACCCATATTACATTCTGGATAGTTGACTGAATTAGTTATATTACCATTTTCTATATAATCTTTTATTTCATTTACTGCCATAACAGCGCAATTGACTTCTGATTCTGGAGTTGATGCTCCTAGATGAGGAATACATACTACATTCTTCATATTAAGAACCTTATCATATGGAAAATCAGTTATATATCTTGCAACTTTACCAGATTCTAATGCTTTCTCTAGGTCACCATCATCACATAAACCCGCTCTGGAGAAGTTCAATAATCTAACTCCATCTTTCATAAGGTTTATCTTCTCTTCATTAATCATACCTTTTGTAGCATCCATTAATGGAACATGTATAGTGATATAATCTGATTTCATGAATAATTCATCAAGGCTATCAGATTTTTGGATATTATGATTTAATTCCCATGCAGATTCAACTGATATGAATGGGTCATATCCTAATACTTCCATTCCTAGACGTTTGGCAGCATTAGCAACTAAAACACCTATAGCACCTAATCCTATAACTCCTAGAGTTTTACCTTGCACTTCTGGTCCTACAAAATTAGATTTACCAGCTTCCACAAGCTTAGGTACATCTTCACCTTTGCCCTTTAAAGTCTTAGCCCAGTCTATTGCTCCTACAATATCTCTTGAAGCTAATAAAATACCCGCCATAACTAATTCTTTAACTGCATTAGCGTTAGCACCAGGTGTGTTAAAAACAGCTATACCCTTCTCTGAACATTTATCTATAGGAATATTGTTAACACCTGCACCTGCACGACCTATTGCTTCTAAGCTACTAGGTAATTCCATATCATGCATTTTGTAACTTCTAAGTAATATACCATCAGCGTCTACATCTTCTACAATTTCAAACTTATCATTAAATAAGTTAAGACCTTCCTCAGCTATCTTGTTAAGTGTCTTAATCTTATACATTATTATCAGTCCTTCCTTATGTATTATTTCAACATACATAGATTAATCTATAAGTTCAATATATTTTCCTTGTTAAACTCATCTACATATTTTTTTCTTCAAACTCTTTCATGAATCCAACTAGTTTCTTAACACCTTCTAAAGGCATCGCATTGTATATACTAGCTCTCATACCACCAACAGTTCTATGTCCTTTTAGGTTAACCATACCAATACTTGCAGCTTCTTTGATAAATTTAGCATTAAGTTCATCTGTAGGTAGTACAAAAGGAATATTCATTAATGAACGATCTTTTTTATCAACTGTCCCTTTGAATAATTTACTATTATCAAGATAATCATAGATCATTTTTGCTTTCTCTTCATTTCTTTTTTGGATAGCACCTATTCCGCCTAATTCTTTTATCCATTCAAAAACCATACCAGCTACATAAATACTGTAAGTAGGAGGTGTATTGAACATTGAACCTTTATCTGAATGTATTTTATACTTAAGCATTGTAGGCGTCATATCCAGAGGGTCACCTACTAAATCTTCTCTAATGATAACAACTGTCACACCAGCTGGTCCCATGTTTTTTTGTGCACCAGCATAGATAACACCGTATTTACTAACATCTACTTCTTCGGATAATATATTAGATGACATATCAGCTACAATAGGCACATCCCCTACATCTGGTAATTCATTGAATTTAGTTCCGTAGATAGTATTATTTGAAGTCATGTGAAAATAATCTGCATCTTTTGTAAAAGATTCTTTATTAAGTTCTGGAATATATGTATAAGTCTTGTCCTCTGATGAAGCTACTACGTTAACTTCTCCATATTTTTCAGCTTCTTCTATAGCTTTTTTTGCCCATGCTCCTGTATTAACATAATCTGCTTTTTTGGAACCAGTTAATAAGTTAAGAGGAATCATAGCAAATTGTGTAGATGCTCCACCTTGTAAGAATAACACCTTATAATTATCAGGAATATTCATTATCTCTCTAAGTGTCTTTTCTGCTGTGTCAATAATATCTTGGTAAGCAGCTGATCTATGACTCATTTCCATAACTGACATACCAGTATTATTATAGTTAACCATATCTTTTGATGCTTTCTCAAGTACTTCTAAAGGTAACATAGATGGTCCTGCTGAAAAATTGTAAACTCTGTTCATTTTAATCACTCCAAATCGAAATTTTATATGTAACATATTTAACTATTCATATTTTGTCTTTGCAAGACGAACATCATTGTCTGTCTTCGAACAAAATATTCAAACTATTTAATGTATAATTAAGTAATTATGTTTAATCCTTTTATTATTGATTTTAGTGTTTGTTAAAAAAATGATAAACTTATATGAGCTTAACATCTTATATAGTTTAATATGTTAATGTACTAAATATAATATATTATAAAAAGCTTAACTAGTCAAGAACAAAAGTTAGTTCCTAATGCCCTAAAAAATTGTATATTTACTTTTTACACCTTATAAATATACCACATTTCGGACCATTTGTTAAATATTTATCAGTTCTAATTTTAAAAATGAAAAACTTTTCTAAGCTAAACAGTAACGTACTGTCCATATTAGAAAAGTTTAATCTTTAATCCATCAACAATACTACTCTAGAAATAAAATCATATAGTATTCATCAGCATAAGTTCCATCACTGTATTTCAGTGCATTTTTCTTAGTTCCATAATTTTCAAAACCAAAATTTTTGTACATTGAAATAGCCCTACTATTTTGAGTAACAACTTCTAGTTCCAGTTGTTCAACACCTTTTTCTTTACACCATTTAATACATTCATTCATCATTATTTTACCAATACCTTTGTTCCAATATTTCTTTTTAACAGAAATACCCATAGCAGCTCTATGAAGATATCTTTTTTTGTTTGAAATTATCCCAACTGAACAATTGGCTATAATCATACCATCTATTTCCCCAATGAACAATAAGCTATTATCATCTTTCATCGTGTTCTTAATAAATTCTCTTTCTTGTTCTAATGTGAAATTAAATTCACCAGGTTCACGTGCTAAGAATTTGGTTTCACCATCAACTGTCTCTAGTAAATCCATTAACCCTTGCGCGTCACCTTCTTCTGCAATACGTATAATGAGCTTCTGACCATCTTTTAAAACATTCTGATTTTTATAAGGTTTCATAAAATACTCCTTATCCCTTTATTATAACACCGCTCTGAAAGGTAAAAAGCTAGAAGCTTAGGTATTTTGCATGATGCTATATTATATTTATATTATTCAACTATTACATCTTCAATTGGTTTTCCTGGAGCTACCATTGGAAATACTTTATCATCTTTGTCAATAACACAATTGATAATTACAGGTTTAGTCTCTTCAATAGCTTTTTTGAAAACATCTTCTACTTGGTCTTTATTAGTTATATTGAATCCAACAGCTCCCATTGACTCAGCTAATTTTACATAGTCAAGATCTTGATTAAGAGTTGTGAATGAATATCTCTCATCGTAGAACATGGTTTGCCATTGTCTAACCATACCTAGAACTCCATTATTAATAACTAGAACTATAATTTTAATATTATGTCTAACCGCTGTTAATAATTCATTGAAGTTCATTCTGAAGCTTCCATCACCAGCTATGTTAACAACTACTTTATCTGGATTACCAACCTTAGCACCAATACATGCACCAAATCCATAACCCATAGTTCCAAGACCACCTGATGTCAAGAATTTCCTTGGTTCTTTGAATTTGTAATATTGTCCAGCCCACATCTGATGCTGACCTACTTCTGTAGTGATGATTGCTTCACCTTGTGTCATCTCATCTAATTTTTCAATAGCGTATTGAGCACTTACACAATCTGTAGGATATTTCAAAGGATATTTTTCTTTTAAGTATTTTATTTCGCTTAACCAATCTGTATGGTTTTGAACTTCTAACCTATCATTTAATTGATGTAGAACTTTTTTAATATCACCTATTACAGAATGATAAGTCAATATATTCTTGTTGACTTCTGCTGGATCTACATCTATTTGAAGAACTTTTGCTTTATTAGCGAATTTATCTGGTTTTCCAATAACTCTATCACTAAATCTAGCTCCAACTACAATAAGTAGGTCACATGATGTTACACCCAAGTTACTAGCTTTTGAACCATGCATTCCTATCATACCTGTATATAGATCATCCGTTGTAGGGAATCCGCCTATCCCCATTAAACTACAAGTGACTGGTGCTTGAACTTTGTCTGCAAAATGCTTCAACTCTTTTGCAGCTTCTGAAATTATTACTCCACCACCTGCATAGATATAAGGTTTTTTAGAATTCTTGATTAATTCTATAGCTTCTTCAATAGATTCTGCTGTAATATTTTTAGAGCATCTGCTAACTTTTTTAGGTACCATAGATTCAAAATCCGTCATATTAGCCGTTACATCTTTTGGTATATCTATCAGAACAGGACCAGGTCGTCCCTCTTTAGCTGTAAAGAAAGCTTCTCTTATAATATCAGCTAAATCATTGACATCTTTTACAATATAATTGTGTTTTGTAATAGGCATAGTCACACCAGTTATATCAACTTCTTGAAAACTATCTCTACCAAGTAGTGATACAGGGACATTACCTGTTATAGCAACCATTGGCACTGAATCCATATAAGCAGTAGCTATACCTGTAACCAAGTTAGTTGCACCAGGACCCGAAGTAGCTATTACTACACCAACTTTTCCAGTTGATCTAGCGTAACCGTCAGCTGCGTGAGATGCTCCTTGTTCATGAGATGTAAGAATATGCTTAATACTATCCATATTTTTATATATTTCATCATATATGTTCAGAACAGCACCACCTGGATATCCAAATACTGTATCAACATTTTGCTCTTTTAAACATTCAATTACAATCTGCGCTCCTGTTAATTTCACTCTATCATCTCCTTCTTACATCTTCATGTAAATCTATTTTTTATTTCTATTCTAAAATTGCTCCTGTACTTGCAGATTTTACTAATTTTGCATATCTTGCCAAGTAACCTTTTTTTATCTTAGGTTCCTTAGGAACGAAAACTTTTCTTCTAGCTTCTAATTCTTCTTCGGTTACCTTAAGATTTATTGAGCCTTTTTCTATATCAATTTCAATAATATCATTTTCTTTTACAAGTCCTATATTACCACCGTCAGCCGCTTCTGGAGATACATGTCCAATAGCCGCTCCTCTTGTAGCTCCACTGAATCTACCATCTGTAATAAGGGCTACTTCTTTGTCAAGACCCATTCCAGCAAGAGCAGATGTTGGTGAAAGCATTTCTCTCATACCTGGACCACCTTTTGGTCCTTCATAACGAATAACTACTACATCACCTTTTTTGATATCACCATCATAAATTGCTTTTATAGCATCATCTTCTGAGTCATATACTCTAGCAGGTCCAGTATGTTGTAACATCTGTTTAGCCACTGCTGATTTCTTGACTACACAACCATCTGGAGCAATGTTACCTTTTAATACTGCGATTCCTCCAGTATTACTGTGTGGATCATCTATTGGTCTTATAACATTCTCGTCTCTATTCACTGCTTTTTCTATGTTCTCACCTACTGTTTTACCAGTAACTGTCATTAGATCTGTATTTAATAAATCCTTCTTGGATAACTCTTTCATAACAGCCTGAACACCACCAGCTTTATACAAATCTTGTATATGATAAGGTCCTGCTGGACTTAGCTTACATAGGTTAGGTGTTTTACCGCTTATTTCATTAGCAATATCAAGATTAAGTTCTACTTCAGCTTCATGAGCTATGGCAGGTAGATGTAACATACTATTAGTACTGCATCCTAGAGCCATATCTACTGTTAAAGCATTTTGAAATGTTTTTTCATTCATTATATCTTTTGGCCTTATGTCTTTTTCTAGTACATTCATCACTGCCATACCTGCCATTTTAGCAAGTCTTATTCTCTCAGAATATATAGCAGGAATAGTACCATTACCAGGAAGTCCTAATCCTAATACCTCTGTTAAACAATTCATGCTGTTGGCAGTGAACATTCCTGAACATGAACCACAACTTGGACAAGCGTTATTTTCACATTCATATACTTCATCTTCACTCATTGAACCTGCTTTGAATGATCCTACAGCTTCAAAAACACTATTAAGGTCAAGGTCTTTACCTTTATTATTTATTGATATCATAGGACCACCACTTACTACAACTGTTGGTAGATTAAGTCTTGCAGCAGCCATTAACATACCTGGAACGATTTTATCACAGTTAGGAACCATAACAAGTGCATCAAAACCATGTGCCATAGCCATTGCTTCAATGGAATCAGCAATCAATTCTCTTGTTACCAATGAATAATGCATTCCTACATGTCCCATTGCTATACCATCACATACTCCAATTGCAGGAAATACTATTGGTGTACCACCAGACATTAATACTCCTGTTTTAACTGCATCGACTATAGTATCAAGGTGTACATGACCTGGAACTATATCATTTTGTGAATTAACTATACCTATTAAGGGTCTCCTTATCTCTTCATCCGTATATCCCATTGCTTTAAATAAAGATCGATGAGGGGCTCTTTCTATACCAGTTTTTACACTATCACTTCTCATAAAATATCACCCTATCTTCTTATAATTTGCTTACTATTAAATTACCCATTTCTTTTGTTCCAACTAATTTCATACCTTTACTTATGATATCACCAGTACGATATCCATCTTCCAATACTTCTTCTACAGCTTTTTCAATCGCTTTAGCTTCATCTTCCAAGTCAAAAGAATATCTTAACATCATGGCTACAGATAAAATTGTAGCGATTGGATTAGCTTTATCCATTCCAGCGATGTCTGGTGCTGAACCGTGAATAGGCTCATACATACCAAGCTTAGAACTACCAAGACTAGCTGAAGGAAGCATACCGATAGAACCTGTTATCATACTAGCTTCATCTGATAATATATCTCCAAACATATTTCCTGTAAGTATAACATCGAATTGCTTAGGATTAATTACTAACTGCATAGCACCATTATCTACATATAAATGATTCACTTCAACCTCTGGATAATCTTTTGCCATTTCTTCAACAACTGATCTCCATAATCTAGAATTCTCTAATATGTTAGCTTTGTCTATACTAGTCACTTTTTTGTTACGTTTCATAGCAGTGTCGAATCCAACTTTTGCTATTCTCTTTATTTCATCAACACTATACATCATAGTGTCAAAAGCCTTCTCTCCTTCTCTACCTCTTTCACCAAAGTAGATACCACCAGTCAATTCTCTTACAACTACAAGGTCAAGTCCACCGTCTCCGATTATCTCGTCTTTTAATGGACACGCATCCCTTAATTGATCAAACATTGTTGCTGGTCTAATATTAGCAAATAACTCTAATTCGCTTCTAAGTCCTAATAAAGCTTTCTCTGGTCTATCAGCTAGATTATCCCACTTAGGACCTCCAACTGCACCTAGAAGAACTGAATCACTCTTCTTACAAACATCTATTGTTTCCTGTGGAAGAGGCTCTCCTACTTTATCTATCGCTATTCCACCTGCTAATACTTCTTTATACAAGAAACTATGTCCGAACTTTTCTCCTACTTTATCAAGAACTAATTTACCTTGCTCTACTATATCTGGTCCAATCCCGTCACCAGGAATCACTGCTATATTATAATTCATCCTACGTCCATTCCTTTCATTTCACATTTATTCTCTTTTACCAATTATATATATACCATAATCATGACGGCAGAAGGGTAAAGTGACATAAATCA